>JBEKVE010000049.1:0-17947 GCA_049514335.1 Acidimicrobiales bacterium | reverse complement strand
CGGGTCCGGGCGTGGCGAGGTGGTGTCGCCCTGCGGGCGAGGTGCCGGCCGCGCCCGGCGGCCGGGTGCGCCGCAGTGGCGTCAGCCGGGTGCGGTGCGGCCCGCGCCACGAACCGTTCGACGTCGATGACGGGGGCGACGAAGCGGTGGCTCCGACGTGGCGTCTGCACCACCAGCACGCCGTCGCCGGTGTCGTCCCCGGCGGGTCGGCGCTCGGCGGTCATGAGCGTGACGTCGGCCCAGCCGATGGTGGTGATGGGGCGGCCGGTGGGGCTCACGACGGCGAGCCCTTCGGGGGTGGCCGACAGGGTCACCCCGTCGACGACGGGTGGTCCGCCCGGGCGTGAAAGGACGACCCGGACAGGGCCGAGCGTCACGGGGCCGGCTGGTGGCGTTGGTGTGCTCATGGGGTCGTGGTCTGGGTCACGTGGCTTCAGGCGGGAGACGGTGCGGCGACGCCCGGGAGTGGGCCCCTGCGCCCGGCGTGCGCCCGGTACCGGGGGCGGCGGGGGTCCTGTCGGGTCGTCGATCGAAGGGGTCGAGGCACAACAGACGTCGGCCGGCTCACAGTGTTGTTGCTGTTGCTCGAGTTGACAAGGCCGCAGGCCCGGGGTGCGTCTCCACGTCCATCCATCGGCACTCGCCGCCCGGATCCGCAGGGTGGGTCCGGGCCGAGGCGTGCCCGACCCACGAAACGCCCATCTTTGGAGCCTGTCGCCCCCCGGTGCCCCGGGGGCCTCAACCGGTCCGATGCGGCGGCCGATACCCGGGCATGACGCCGAGGGGGGGTCGGATCCCCGGGGGGCGCGCTCGCCGGGTGGTGACGCGGCTGACGGCGCTCGCCGGCGGGCTGTCGGTGGTGGCGTCGGTGGCAACCGTGGCGGCCACACCGGGTTCGGCCCGCGCCGGCACCCCGGTCCCCGGCGCCGGGAACTGTCCCATGTTCCCGGCCGACAACATCTGGAACACCGACATCTCCAACCTGCCCGTCGACATCCACAGCCCGCAGTGGTTGGCGAGCATGCAAGCCTCGACGACGGACCTGCATCCCGACTTCGGCCCGTCCGGGGACCCGTCGGTCCCCTACGGCATCCCCTACACCGTGGTCCCCGCCGGGCACCCCTTCGTCAACGTGTCGTTCCAGTACGCCGACGAGAGCGACCCCGGTCCCTACCCCTTCGGCTCCGACACCGCCATCGAGGGGGGGCAGAACGCCACCGGTGACCGCCACGCCATCATGATCGATCCGAGCACGTGCACGTTGTACGAGCTCTACGACGCGCACTACAGCGCCTCGGGGTCGACGGCGGGATCGGGCGCGATCTGGAACCTGAACTCGAACGCGCTCCGTCCGGCCGGGTGGACGTCGGCCGACGCGGCCGGGTTGCCCATCATGCCCGGCCTTCTGCGCTACGACGAGGTCGAGTCCGGTGTCATCACCCACGCCATCCGGATGACGGCGGAGACGACCGACACGAGCTATCTGTGGCCCGCCCGCCACGAGGCGGGCACGGCCGGCAACCCGAACCTCCCGCCCATGGGGGCCCGGTTCCGGCTCAAAGCCAGCTTCGACATCTCGGGATACTCACCGCAGGCGCAGGTGGTGTTGCGCGCCATGCAGCACTACGGCCTCATCCTGGCCGACAACGGCAGCAACTGGTACTTCGGCGGCACGGCAGACGACGCCTGGCCGCTGTCGCTCGTGAACGAGCTGAAGTCGGTTCCCGCCAGCGCCTTCGAGGCGGTCGACGAGTCCTCGCTCGAGATGGACCCCAACTCCGGCCAGGCGGGCGTGGCCGACGTGCCCGGTCCCGGGTACCGGTTGGTGGCCGCCGACGGCGGCGTCTTCGCCTTCGGCGACGCCGGGTTCTTCGGCTCGGCGGGCGGCGTGCACCTCGGCGCGCCGGTGGTCGGCACGGCCGACACGGCGTCGGACGACGGCTACTGGCTGGTGGGCGCGGACGGCGGCGTCTTCGCCTACGGCGACGCGCCCTACCTCGGGTCCATGGGGGGCCGACATACGAACGCTCCGGTGGTGGGCATGGCCGCCACGCCGGACAGCGGAGGGTATTGGCTCGTCGCCCGGGATGGGGGCGTGTTCGCCTTCGGCGACGCCCCGTACCTCGGGTCCATGGGGGGCCGCCACCTCGACGCGCCCGTGGTGGGGATGGCGGCCACGCCCGACGGTGGGGGCTACTGGCTGGTGGCGTCGGACGGCGGCGTCTTCGCCTTCGGCGACGCCTCGTTCCTCGGGTCCATGGGCGGGCGGCACCTGAACGCACCGGTGGTGGGCATGGCCGGCGCGCCCGGTGGTGGCTACTGGCTGGTGGCGTCCGACGGGGGCCTGTTCGCCTACGGCGCCTCCTTCGACGGATCGGCCGGCGCCCTCACGCTGTCGAAGCCGGTCGTGGCGATGCGGGTGCTGCCCGGAGGCGGCGGCTACTGGCTGGTGGCGTCCGACGGCGGTGTGTTCGCCTTCGGCGGTGCCAACTTCCACGGCTCGACGGCCGACGACCTCATCGACGCGCCCGTGGTGGCCATGGGGTGATGCAGCACGGCTTCAGGCGGCGCCGATGTTGGTCAGCTCGATGACGTTGCCGGCGGGATCGGTGACGAAGGCGGCCAGCACCGTGGTGGTCTCGAAGTCCACGCGCGAGCTCGGCTCGCCGAGGAGCCGCACCCCCGCGCCACGCAGCGCATCGATCGTCTGGTCGAAGGCGTCGGTGGGAACGTGCAGCGCGTAGTGGGGGAAACCCTTGCCGGGGGAGGGCAGCTCGTCGGTCTCTATGAAGTGGAGCTGGAGGTCTCCCACCCCCAGCCACATTCCCGGGATCCCGAAGTCGGGACGGGGAAGCTCCTCGAAGCCGAGGATCCCGCAGTAGAAGGCGCGGGCGGCCGCCAGGTCGTCCACGGCGATGGCCACGTGGCTGAAGCCCTTCACCCTCACACCAGCTGCAGTCATGATCCCTCCCGGGTCACCGCGCCGCTCCCGCCCTCCGGCTCCGGCCGCCGTGGCGTCGTCGGTCACTGTACCGAGTCCGGACGGCGGGGCACCGGCGGGATAGATTCGATCGCCTCGGGCTATCGCCGCCGTCGGGAGGCCGCCATGCCGTCACTGCACTCAGGCCCGGCCGGTGGGCCCATCGCCCAGCTCGGCTACGTGGTCGGCGACGTCATCACGGCCATGGACGTGTGGTTGCGCGACCTCGACGTCGGCCCCTTCTTCTACCTGCCGTCCCCACCGCTGCACGATCTGCGCTACCGGGGCGAGCCCACCTCGGCCCGGATCGCCGTGGCACTGACCTACTCCGGCGACCTGCAGATCGAGCTCATCCAACCGCTCGACGACCACCCCTCGCCGTACCGTGACTTCATGGCCGCCCGGGGGAGCGGTCTGCACCACGTGGCGCGCTTCCCCGAGGAGTACGACGCCGCTCTCGAAACCTGGAGCGAAAAGGGCCGGCGCCCGTACTTCCAGGGCCGCGGGCTCAGCGAGGACCAGCGCTTCGCCTACTTCGACCCCGACGCCCACGGCGGCACGGTGTCCGAGCTGGTGGAGACGGCCGGATTGGCGGGGTTCTTCGGGTACATGCGCGACACCTGCGCCACCTGGGACGGCTCGGACCCTGTCCGGGTCATCGGGACCAGAACGCCGTGAGCGCGGCCCGGGGGAGCGGTGAGCCGCTCGAGGCCCCCGTCCTGCACGGCGCCCTGGTCCGTCTGGAGCCCCTCACGAGGGACCACGCCGCCGACCTGGCGCGCGCCGCGGCCGAGGACCGTGGCACCTACGGGTACACCTACGTCCCCGACGGCGACGAGGATGCCGCCGCCTACGTCACAGAGCGCACCACGGCACCCGATGCCATGGCCTTCGCCCAGGTGCGGGTGGCCGACGACAGCGCCGTGGGGAGCACCTCGTTCCTGTCCATGCGCCGGCGACCCGATGACGGCCGGCTCTACGCAGTGGAGATCGGTGCCACCTTCCTGGCCGCCTCGGCGCAGGGGACGGGCATCAACCGCGAGGCCAAGCTGCTGCTGCTCACCCACGCCTTCGAGGTGTGGCACGTGGGGCGCGTCGATCTCAAGACCGACGCCCGCAACGCGCGGGCACGGCGCGCCATCGAGGGGATCGGGGCCAGGTTCGAGGGGGTGCTCCGAAACTGGCAGCCGTCTTTGGCGCGCGGCGAACGAGGCCTGTTGCGCGACTCGGCCATGTTCTCCATCGTGGCGTCGGAGTGGCCGGCGGTGGGGGATCGGCTGCGCCGCGACGTCACCGGCTGATTACCCACGGTTCGCCTGTGGTTGGCTGACCCGTCGCGGGCAATTCATCTCGCCCCGTTACGGTGAGGGTCGTGGAGGATGTCCAGCGGGGGCGGGGCACGGAAACCACTCGGAGTCGGGCGTGAGCGTCGAGACGGTTGACGGACACCCGCACCTGCGCCTTCTCGAGGCCCCGTCCACCGAGGCGGGGCGCGGGCGCACCCGGGGCGAGTCGGTGGCGGCCCACCCGGCCCAGGGCATCCGGCGGCGCCCCGTGCTCTACATCGGCGGTGAGGTGGACGGCCGCATCCTGTTCTCCCGCATCGCCCGCCGCTGGCACTCGGTGAAGCTGCTGGTGGCGGCGACGGGCCGCAACGGCCTCCAGGTCGCCCGGGACCGCCGCCTGGGCATGGTGGTGATGCACGCATCGCTGCCCGACGTCGACGCGGTCGATCTGTTGAGCGCCCTCCGGTCCCGGGCACTGGCACCGGCGGCACCGATCGTGGTCATCGCCCACGACGGCACGTCGGGGGAGCGGGCCCGTTTCACGTGGGCGGGAGCGAGCGCGTACATCACCACCCCGCTGAACATCGCCGAGGTCGACCAGGCGGTGGGGATGCTCCTCGAGGCCGCCGCCGTCCGCTGATCGCCCGGCCCCCCGCCAGAGCCACGGGTGGCCCCGCGAGCGGGTGGCACAGCGTGGCGTGCCTGAACGTGGCGGTCTACAGGCGCGGCTCGGACGCCGCGGCGCGCACACCGAGCGCCGCCGCGGCGGCGCCGGCCGTATCCTCGGGGGCGCCACGCGCCTCGAGGTGCGCCGTCCGCTGCCAGGGTCGGGCATACGCCGCCCACACCACTGCGGCCACCACCAGCACCGTGCCGAGCGTCCATCCGAGCGGGGTCGTCCCGACGCCCACGTACTTGAGGCCCGAGGCGAAGATGACGAAGGTGATGGCGGGCCGGATGACGCCGTCGGGTGCGCGCGACGACAGCAGGGACCCCACCAGCACGGCCGGCACGCTGCCCAGCACGAGCGACGTGGTCACCGAGAACTCGACGTGACCGAAGGCGAGCGCGCCGAGTGCCGCAGCGAGCGTGAGGGGGACCGCCTGGGTGAGATCCGTGCCCACCAGCTGGTTGGCGCCCAACGTGGGGTAGAGGAAGAGCAGCAGGATGATCATGAGCGAGCCCGAGCCCACCGAGGTGATCCCCACGATCAAGCCGCCGACCATGCCGATGACGACGGTGGCGACGGGTCGCACGTCGAGGTCCCGCACCACGCCGCGGCGGGCGTGCCCGCGTCGTCGGTCGAGGGCGACGCGCAGCACCATGGCCGCCGCGCCCAGGAGCAGCGCGGCGCCGAGGGCCCGTTCGACGTCGTCCTGCGCCGATGAGGTGCTGCCAATGAGGTGCAGCAGGTAGGCGCCGAGGAATGCCATGGGCACCGATCCGAGGACCATCCAGCCCACCAGGCGGAGGTTGACCGTTCCCTTGCGCATGTGGACGATGGCACCCACGGGCCGCATGAGAACCGCAGCCACCAGGTCGCTCGAGATGGCGGTCGACGGCTTCACCCCGAACAGCAGGATGAGCATCGGCGTCATGAGTGCCCCACCGCCGGCGCCGGTCATCCCCACGAGCAGCCCGACGACGGCACTCCCGAGCACGATGTACGGATCGATGTGCATGCGACGGTCCCCCAACGGTGGGTCACGCCGGCCGACCCCCTCCGCCAGCCCCACTCCGGCCCGTATCCTACATGTCCGGTCGGGTTTATGAAAGAGCTGGTGAAGAGCACGGCGCCGTGCCGGCCCGCCTCCCGACGCCGAGGCGCCGCCACCGCCACCGCCCTGTCAGGGGCCGGCGCTACATGAAGCTGTCGCCGGCGTCCAGGCCGAGGGTTTCGTCGCCGCCGGTGATGATGGGCTGGCAGTTGCCCCAACCCTCCCCGCCACCCACGGGGTCGGTGACGTGCACGACGGTGTCGCGGATCTGGTGGAGCCGCCGGGCGGCGACGGCGTCGGCGCAGTCGGCCACGTGGTCGCCGTCCACCATCAGCTCGCCACGCCATTCCCCGTGGTGGTGGCCGTCGTAGCCGAAGTACAGCCCGGCGCCGAGGTGAAAGCCCGTGTCGGACACCGCCTCGATCTCGATCGTCCGCCGGACGCCGTCGGCGCCCAGGGCGTGGACACGACCGCCGCGCAGCCGACGGTTGACGGGGTCGAATGAGAGCTCGGGCTCGAGGTCGACGAAGCGTTCCACGCGCCCGTCGGGGTGCTCGACGCCGCCCATGACGACGTGCTTGTGGGTGAACCCGGGCCCGCACACGATCTGGTAGTGGAGGAACAGGCCGTAGCGGCTGCCGTCGGGCCGTTGCATGGCGACCGGGCTCCACACCATACGGAACGACAGGCCGGCCAGCGCGTCGTGCGGCTCGAGGTCCGTGGGGGGAAGACCGACGTCGTAGCGGACCCCCCACGAGTGGTCGCGCGTCGACACCCAGCCGTCGGGGTCGATGGCGCTGCGCTTCCCCTCGACCTCGACCCAGCCCGATGCCACCCCGATCTGGTGGTAGCGCACCAGGTCGGATCCCACCCGGTAGCCCTGGCGCATGTGGGTGCGGTCCTCGAGCGACGGCGGCACGATGCACTCGAAGACCCAGTCGAAGGCGACGGGCTGGGCGTCGTTGGCGTCGAGGCGGAAGCGCACGCTGCGCAGCGGCTCGAGGACCTCGTAGGAGATGGGACCCACCACCGTGCGCTCGGGCGCCGGGGCCAGGCGGCGGCTGGCCCGTACGGTGCGCTGCTCGACGCCGCGCGAGATCCCCGCGTAGGCGTCCATGATGTTTCGGTTGGGGTACTTGCCCAACCCGAACGCCAGCTGGAGGGTGCCGTCCTTGGCGGCCGCCATGGCGCAGATCTTCTCCGTCCACGACACGTCGCTCGTCCCCACCACGGCAAAGGTGTCGGAGATCTGGTGCACGAGCTCCTCGTCGGCGGGGACGAGGGGGCCGATGGGGTTGGTCATGGGGCGACCCCGCTCACACGTTGTCCCAGTAGCGGTTCTCGAGCATCTGCTCCAGCGTGGCCCGGTGCATGATCATGTCGTCGGGGTCCTCCGGCATCTCAATCTCGCCGAACAGCACCTGCCGGCGCGCCACCCTGCTCATGACGATGGCGTGGCGGAGCGCGGCGTACATCGTGAAGAAGTCCAGGTTGCGCGGCGAGTGGCCCGAATGCCGCTCGTAGACGGTGGCGGCGTCGTCCATGCGCATGAAGTGCGGCATGCCCGGCAGCCCGGCCTCGAGGGCGATGTCGTCGAGGAACCGGTGCAGGTACACCATCCAACCGAGGTCGATCTCGCGGGGCCCGAGGGCCACCATCTCCCAGTCGAGGACCGCCACCGGCTCGAAGTCGCGGTACATGATGTTGCCGATGCGCGAGTCGCCCCAGCTGATGACGGTCTGTCCCTCGTCGGTGGGCCAGTGCTGCTCGAGCCAGGCGAAGGTCCGCTCGATGAGCGGGGACCGGCCACCGTCGGCCACGACCCACTCGTAATAGGCGGACTGCTCGGCCAGGTGCCGGCGGAGCGAGGTGTCTCCGGGCCGGTCGAGCTCGAGGAACGCCACGTCGTCGGGACCGACGAGGGCGCCGTGGAGCTCGGCCAGGACGCGCACCGATGCGTCCTGGAGCCGTCGCTGCTCGGCGAGCGGTGCTTCGGAGAGCCAGGACCCGAAGGGGTAGGGCATGATGTCGGGGGGCACCTGCCCCTCGACCCGCTCCATCACGAAGAACGGTGTTCCGATGGCGTCGGTGTCGGCCTCGAACCACAGCGTGCGGGGCACCGGCACAGCGGTGCGCTCGCCCACCAGGCGCATGACGCGGAACTGACGCTCGAGGTCGTAGACGGGGAAGACGGGCACCGCGGCCGGGTCGGGGCGCAAGCGCGCCGCGCACGGCTGCTCGACGCGCCGGCCGGCCCCGCTCCCACCCCACGTGGCATCGAACAGGAGGGTCTCGCTCGACATGCCGTTGGACTCCGGGACCACGAGCTCGGACACCTCGGGGTCGTCGACCTTGGTTCCGAGCCAGGCCACCAGTCGCCGGTGCAGCGCAGTCCTGTCGCGGGTCGAGGTCTGCGGGCGCACCACGGCCGTGTCATCGGTCGCCGCCGTGTCGGCTGGCGCCGCGGGGTCCCGCCCTGCGCCCACCCCCGGACCGCTCACGTCGCCGGGCCGGCCGCCACCGACTCCCACCCGGTGAACCCGGACGGCTCGTGGCGACCGAAGGTGCCGTGCTCGAACATCCCCCACCCCTCGGCCCCGTCGCACGTGGCCCGGGCCACGTGGTCCACTACGCCGAATGCCAGGCGTCCCGTGATCGCCGGGTCGCGCACGTCCACGACCACCGTCTCGGTCCAGTCGCGCCCGCGCCACTGCCCGTGTCCCCAGTCCGGGTCACCGCCGTAGCCGGGTCCGCAGTTGAGGCCCACGAATCCGAGGGTCTCGATGTCGACGGTGACCGGC
Organism: Acidimicrobiales bacterium; assembly: GCA_049514335.1. Classification (GTDB taxonomy): domain Bacteria; phylum Actinomycetota; class Acidimicrobiia; order Acidimicrobiales; family UBA8190; genus JBEKVE01. The sequence continues at coordinate 9,162 of JBEKVE010000049.1, read as the reverse complement.
GTGCCGGCGCGGGTGCGCATGCGCAGGACCGCACCCACGGGGTCCCGTGTCCCGGGCCGGTAGCGGACCTCGATGTCGGGCCAGCCGAGCTGTTCGGGGGGCCGGCCCGTCGCAGCCGGGAAGATCCGGACCGCCTCGTTGAGCACGCGGGTGCCGTCGCCGGTCTCCTGGGCGATGACGACCACGGCGAACTCTTCGAAGCGCAGTGGCGCGTACGTCCACCAGAAGCCGAAGGCGGGATCGGGCTCGGCTCCGGCGCGTCCCGGTGGTTCAGGTTCCCCGATCGGCCGGATCCCCCAGGACCGGTCACGCGTCCCCACCCAGCGTGCGTCGTCGACGGCGATGTCGTCTGTCCCCAGGTGGATCACCCCGGACCAGGTGCCCACCTGGGCGAAGCGCATGGCGTCGAGGATGATCCGCCCGCTCTGGCGCATCACGTGGGCGGGCTCTTCGACCACAGGGAACGAGCCTGTCCACGTCAGGTCGAAGCCGAGACCGTGCGCGGCGCCGTCGCACACCACGCGGATCCGCTGGAGCGGCTCGAGCACCTCGATCCGGTAGGGCCCGACCCGTTGGTCCATGCGGTCGGCACCGAGGGCGTCGGAGATGCGCAGGGTGGTCTGCTCGTGGCCCCGGCGCAGGGTGGCGAAGGCGTCTCTGACCCCGAGGTTCGGGTACACCCCCATGCCGGTCACGAGGAACAGGTCCCCGGTGCGGTCGTGGGCGTTGAAGTAGCAGCGGTCGTAGGCGTTTCGATCGCTCGAGGCCACGTGCTGCATCGACAGCGGGACCTGGTGCACGGGGTACTCGTCGAGCGGCACGGGCATGAACCGGTCTCCTTGGCGCGGCGGCGTTGCTCGGTGCGGCAAGGTGCCACCTGGACGGTCGGGGCTTCAACGTAGCCCGCGACCCGCGCGCCGTCGGCCACAATCGGGGGATGCGGGACGGGGACGACACCGAACCCCCCGCCGTCGGACCCCGGCCCTCCGACCCCCCGCCTCCCGGAGCACCCTCCGCGCCCGGCCCCGGCCCCGATGCCGGCGCAGGCGACGCCGGGGCCGCCGGGGGTCCGACCCCGGACGCAGGGGCGATAACCATGGCCGCCCGGACCGGCCCCGATGCGTCTGTGCCCGGGTCCCCGCCCGGCCTGGGCCGCGCCTGGGCCGTGTGGGCGCTCGGGGTCAGCGCGTACTTCGTGGCGGTCTTCCACCGGACGAGCCTCGGGGTGGCCTCGCTCGACGCCGAGCGCCGTTTCCACGTGGGCCCGTCGGTCCTCGCCACCTTCGTGGCGGCGCAGCTCGGGTTGTACGCGCTCCTGCAGATCCCCACCGGGGCCATGGCCGACCGTTTCGGGCCGCGCCGGATGCTGACGGTGGCCTTGGTGTTCCTGGCTGCGGGCGAGGCGCTCTTCGGGTGGGGGACGACGGCGGGCACGGCGCTGGCGGGCCGGGGGATCGTGGGGGTGGGAGACGGGCTCACCTTCTTGAACGTCCTGCGGCTCGTGCAGAACTGGTTCCCAGCCACGCGCTACGGGCTCGTGACCGCCCTGACCTCGCTCGTGGGCGGAGTGGGGCAGCTCATCTCGACGGTCCCGTTGCGAGAGAGCCTCGTGCACCTGGGATGGGTGGTCACCTTCACCGGCTCGGCGGCGGCGACCGTCGCCGTGGGCGTGGTCATCGCCCTCTTCCTGCGCGAGCACCCCGATCCCGCCGCACGCCTGCCCTTACGTGAGCGCCCCAACATGCGCCGGTCGGTGCGCAACGCCATGCGCACCCCCGGCACGTGGCGTGGCACGTGGGTCCACTTCACGCTTTCGGGTCCCTTCGTCGTGTTCACCTCGCTGTGGGGGTACCCGTTCCTCGTCCGGGCCGAGCACTACACGGGACGCAGCGCCAGCTTCGCCCTCGGCCTCGTGGTGGTGAGCGCGGTGGTGAGCGCCCCGCTCGTGGGGATCCTCATCATCAGGCGACCCCGGGCGCGGGTGGGGGCGGTGACCACCACCGCGCTCGTGCTCGTCGCATCGTGGGGTCTCGTGCTCGGGTGGGGAGACCGCCCTGCGCCCCTCGGTCTCGTGCTGCTGCTCATCGTCGTCACCGGTGTGGCCGGGTCGACCTCGGTGATCGCGTTCGATCTCGCCCGTGAGGCCAACCCGCCGGAGCGAGGTGGCGCCGCCACCGGTGTGGTGAACATCGGTGGCTTCGCCTTCGCCGTGGTCGCCGACCTCGCCATCGGGTGGATCATCGACGCCGTGGGCCACGGCGCCCACCAAGCCTCGGGGTACCGGCCCGCCCTGGTGGTGGTGCCGTTCATGATGGCCCTCGGTCTGGTGCAGGTGGGCCGGCTCCGCCGCCCGGCGGGGCGGGCCGTGGCCGCACCGGTACCATCGGCGCCGTGATACGGCCCATCGTCGCCGGCGACCGGGAGCGCTGGCAGGTGCTGTGGGCCGGGTACCTCGACTTCTACCGCGAGACGCTCCCCGAAGCCACCACCACCTTCACCTTCGACCGGCTGTGCGCCAAGGCCGACGGGTTGTTCGGGTACGTGGCCGAGGCCGGCGATGCGCTCACCGGGCTCGTCCACGCCGTCGTGCACCCCTCGACGTGGAGCCGGTCCGGGTACTGCTACCTCGAGGACCTCTATGTCGATCGGTCCGCCCGGGGGAGCGGCGTGGCGCGCGCCCTCATCGAGGCGGTGGCGGCGGAAGCCGCCGTCCGGGGCGCCGACCGGGTGTACTGGCACACCCAGGAATTCAACGGGCCGGCCCGGTCCCTCTACGACCAGGTGGCGCGTCGGACGTCGTTCGTCGTCTACCAGAGATAGCGGGCGCCGGCGCTCAGTCCGGCGACGGCACCGCCGCCGCCGGAACGGCCGAGTCGTCGACGGTGACGCCGGCGGCGTCGAGGTCGATCACCATTCCCTCCGCCGCCAGCACGGGGGCCACGTCGCCGGTCCACGTGGCCCGGGCGGTGACCAGCATGGACTCGAGCTCGGCGTCGGAGTGGCCCGGATCGTGGTGGAACATGACCAGGCGGTCGACCTCGGCGGCGGCGGCGAACGTGGCGGCGTGGTCGACGCTCGAGTGGCCCCAGCCGACGTGGTCGTCGTACTCGACTTCGGCGTACTGGGTGTCGTGCATCAAGACGTCGGCTCCTTGCGCCACCCGGTAGCCGGACATCCATTCCCGTTCGACGCGGCGCAGGTCGACGCCGAGCGACGGCTCGTGGTCGGGGATGTAGGCGAGGGTCCTGGCGTGGGCGGTGAGGCGGAAGCCCATGGTCGGGCCCTGGTGCACCACGGCGTGCCCCTCCACCGTGGTCGATCCGATCATCCACGGCTCGTCGGGGACGTCGTGGAACACCGGCCGCGACGGCACGTCGGACAGGGGGATGGGGAACAGCGGTGGCGAGACGTAGGACGCCACCCGCTCGGCCAGGCTGTAGGTGGGCGACGGTGGGCCCCAGATGTGCAGCTCGGTGTCCCCCGACCAGAAGGGGAGGAAGAAGGCCAACCCCTGGAGGTGGTCGAGGTGCAGGTGGGTGAGAAGGACATGGACCACGTCGATCCCCTCGGCGGCCAGGCTGTGGCCGAGGGGACGCATCCCCGAACCGGCGTCGAGGACGATGGCCGTTCCCTCGTCGACGCGCACTTCGACGCACGACGTGTTGCCGCCGTAGCGGACGGTCTCCGGTCCCGGTGCGGGCAGCGAACCGCGGCAGCCCCACACGCGGGCTCTCACCCCTTCTCCTCCCAGAAGACCGACAAGGCGCCGGCCAGGTCGTCGACGGTCGCGAACAAAGGAAGGGCGGTCGCCTCGATGGTGCGCTTCACGCCGTCGAGGCCGGTGATCCGAAAGCGCGCGTGCGCGGGGCGGCGCTGGCCCAGGGTCTCGGCCAGCGGCAGGTCGTTGACCGTGATGGGGTTGCCGTCGAGATCCTCGGGCTGGAACATCTTCCCGCCCCATTGGTCGGGCCCGATGGGTCCCGTTACCGCGAAGCTCTGCCCCAGCAGTGCTTCGGCGGCCTCGTTGTAGAAGACCAACACGCCGTGCACGTCCACCACGAACATGGGCGTGGCCACGTTGCTGGCGAGCTCCCGCGCCAGGATCACGAGGACGCTTCTGTGCCTGTCGGCCTCCACGCGGCCAGCCTAGTGATCGCCCCGGATCGTCGCCCCGCCCTCGCCGGAGCGCCTGCCGGCTCCCTCGGAGCGCCCCGCTGGCGCGGTCCACCGGAGCAAACGGCGGGCACGGCCCGGCGTTGGGCCGGCGGGATGCCGGCGGGGATGCCGGCGGGCGGCCGAGGACGAAGGGGACGTGTCGGGTGCTGTTGCGTGGGCCTTCGATCTACACTTGAAAGCGCACGTGCGGCGGTCACCACCATGGGGGTTTCGCATGCCGACGGCCAGGGACGAGATTCCCGACCGGCTCCGCGAACTGGTGGAGTGTTCGGAGAACCTGAGGATCGCCCTGCTCGAGTACGGCCAGGCCACGGTGGAGCTCGATGCCCTCATCGCCGGGGGTGCGCCCACCATCGAGGCGCTGGAGCGAGTCGGTGCGTCACGGCTTCGGCCCGAGCTCACCGACGCGCTCGACCAGTTCGCCGGGGCGCGGCACCGGTCCAGGGTGGCGCTGCTCTTTGGCGCCGTGGAAGAGGGCGCGTCGATGGCCGAGGCAGGGCGAGCCTTCAGCGTGTCGCGCCAGCTCGTTTCGCGTCTGATCGCCGAGCACCAACGCGACGCCGGTGGCGCCGCGCTCTGAGCGCGACGCGCTGAGCGTCGCGCCGGCGGTCAGCGCAACAGGCCCCGGCCGGTGACGAGCGGAAGATCCAACGCGGTGATGAGTCCGGGCCGTGCCTCGATGACGGCGGGGACGGCGTTGACCAGACGCATGGCCGTGGCCTTGAGACCGCCGGTGTTGTGGTCGCCGTCGCTCCCCACCAGCTGCAGGTCCACGGTGTAGTTCGGCTCACCGCGCACGACCACCCGGTAGCCGCCCTGGCCGAGCGGCTGGGGCCAGTCGGGGCCGATGTGGTCGGCCAGCCGGGTCACGTGCTCGAGGACGATGCGGGGCGTGCCCCCGATCATGCCCCGCACCTCGAACCGCAGGCCCGCCGCCGTGCCCTTGCGGATGGTGCCGGAGGCGATGTCGAAGTCCTCCGTGGCGGGGAGACGCTCGTAGTGCTCTTCCACCGCGTCGAGCTCGACGCCCAGGCCGGCGGCGATCTGGCGCACCACGCTGCCCCAGGCCATGGTCAGGACCCCGGGCATGAGGAGCATGGGGAGGTCGTCGAGCTCGCGGCCGAACCCCATGATGTCGAAGATCACGAGGGCCTGGTCGTAGGTGGCGTAGTTGAGGATCTCGAGGCAGCGCACCTCGTCCACGCGCTCGCTGATCCCGGTGACGACGAGGGGGAGCCAGTCGTTGGCGAACCCGGGGTCGATGCCGTTCACCCACAGCGTCACACCGGCCCGCTCGGCCGCGCTGCGCAGCGGGGCCGTCATGGCGTCGGGCACGACGCCCTCGGGGTACTGCAGGAACACCGGACCGCTCGACACCACGTTCGTCCCGGCGGCGAGGAGCCGCTCCAGGTCGGCGAGCGCCTCGGTCAGGCGGTTGTCGGCCATGGCGGTGTGCACCACACAGTCGGGGTGCAGCGCCAGGAGGGCATCGGCGTCGTCGGAGGCGGCCACGCCGAGACGCCGCCCCAGCCCGGCCAGGTCGCCGGCGTCGCGTCCCACCTTGTCGGGATTCGACACCCACACCCCGACGAGCTCGAGGTCGGGCCGGGCGTCGATGCCGGCCAGGGCATTGCGCCCCACGTTGCCCGTCCCCCACACCACCACGCGGTACGTCACGACATGCCGCCCAGGTCGACCTGGGGCCGCTCGGCGCCTCCGTCCACCTCGAACACCTTCCCGGTCACGAAGTCCCCGGCGGGTGAGGCGAGGTAGAGCACCGCCGCGGCGATGTCCTCGGGCTGGCCGATGCGCCCCACCAGGGCCGTCTCCTCGACGAAGGCCAGCATGGCCGCGTCCTGCACCACGACCTCCACGGCCGAGGTGGCGATGGTGCCCACGGCAATGGCGTTCACCCGGATGCGGGGGGCGAGCTCGGCCGCCGCCAGGCGGGTGTAGTGCGACAGGGCGGCCTTGGCGGTGCCGTAGGCGGTGAAGCCGCGCGGCGCCACCCGTCCCGCCATGGACGAGATGTTCACCACCGCGCCGCCGTCACCGTCCAACATGACCGGGACCGCGGCGCGGATGAGGGCGTGGGCGCTGCCCACGTTGTAGCGGAACGCCCGCTCGAGATGGCCGGGTGACACCTCCAGCAGGGGACGGGGCATCCAACCCCCGTGGTTGTTCACCACGACGTCGAGCCGTCCGAAGGTGGCGGTCGCCACCTCGACCAACTGGGCCATGATGTCGAGGTCGGAGAGATCGGCGGGGACCACCGCGGCTCGGCGCCCGGCGGCCTCGATCCGGGCCGCCACCTCCCCGAGCTGTGACTCGGTGCGGGCGGTGATGACCACGTCTGCGCCGGCCTCGGCCAGCGCCACGGCCGTGGCGGCACCGATGCCGCGCCCGGCGCCGGTCACGATGGCGGCTCGATCGGTGAGGCGGAACCGGTCCAGGATCACGGGCGCCGACAGTAGCGCAGCGGGGCCGGAAGATGAAACGTGTTCCAGTGAGGCCCGCTCCCTGACCAGGTCCTTCGAGCTGCGGCGCCGGGAGCGCCCGGACGGCCGGTGTCAGCCGGGGCGAGTGGAGGGCAGGCCCAGCTTGCGGTGGTCCCACGACACGGTGCGCTCCACGTGCAGGGCGATCACCACGCGCTTGTGGAGCATGGTCTCCACGAAAGGCCGGAGCTCTTCGGTGTAGGTCCCGTAGTAGCGCTCGAACAGGTCGACGCCCAACGCGAACATGCGGTCGGGGTCGTCGATGAATTCGGCGGTGCCGACGAGCTCGACGCCGCGCAGCTCCTCGTAGTAGTCGCCGTCCTCCGCCATGCACGTCATGCGCGCCTCGCGCCGCAGGTTCTGCGCCTTCTGCGACTTGGCCTTGGTCTCGAAGGCGAGCATGCCGTCCAGGAACCCGTACCACATGGCCACGGCGTGGATGGACCCGTCGTGGTTGACCGAGCACAGCGTCACCGGTCGCCGCTCCGCCAGGAAGGCGTCGATCTCCTCCGGGGTCATGCGAATCTGTGACCGCTGGTTGACCCCGTGTCCCATCTGGCCCGACGGCGTCGCGCCTGCCGACGGTGTCGTGCCTGCCGACGGTGTCGTGCCCGTCCCGTTCCCCTGGTCGTCGCTCATCGAGGCGAGCGTACCGTGGTGCGGGGTCGCCGGGCGCCGGTCAGCGCGCCGCGATGGGCAGGCTGTCGTAGCGGCGCGTGAAGGGCCCGGGGGCGAGGACGCCCTCCGACCCGTCGGCCACGAAGTCCGGCAGTGCAGCGAGCAGCTCCTCGAGCACGACGCGGCCCTGCAGGCGGGCGGCGGCCGCACCCAGGCAGTGATGCGGTCCCGAGCCGAAGGCGAGCATGCGCTCGACCCGACGGGTCACGTCGAGCCGGTCGGCACCGGGCCCGAACTCCCGGGGGTCGCGGTTGGCGGCGCCGTAGAGCAGATGGACCTTCGCGCCTTGGGGGATGGGCACCCCGTCCACCTCGACGGGGCGCGTCGTGGTGCGCGACAGGCCCTGCACGGGCGAGGTGAAGCGCAGCAGCTCCTCCACCGCGCCGGAGAGGAGGGCGCGGTCCCCCTGCAGGCGCCGCCGCTCGTCGCGGAACTCGGTGAGGAGGGCGGCTGTGTGCCCGAGAAGCCCGGTGGCGGTGTCGTTACCCCCGGCCACCATGACGAAGCAGAACCCGAGGATCTCCTCCACCGTGACGGGCCGCCCGTCGATGTCGGACACCACCAGGGTGGAGACCAGGTCGTCACCGGGACTGTCACGGCGCCACCGGGCGAGCTCGGTGAAGTAGCGGTAGAGGTCGCCCACGGCTTGCGCCGCGCCCATGACACTTCCCGCCGCGTTGGCCTGCACGATCGCACTTGACCACTGCGAGAAGACCCCGAGATCGCTGTCGGGCACACCCAGGAACGTGGCCACCACGAAGCCGGGGAGCGTGCCGGCGATCTCGGCCACCCAGTCAGCGGACCCGGCCTCGGCGATGTGGGCGATGCGGTCACGCACGAAGGTGCGCACCGCCGGTTCGAGACCCGCCACCTGGCGCGGCGTGAAGGCGCGGTTCACGAGCCGCCGGTACCCGGTGTGCGCCGGACGGTCCATCATCACCATCGTGGGCAGCAGCCCCAGTGCGGCGATCTCGTCGTCCTCGAACGTGAGGCCTTGCGCCGAGGAGTACGTGGCGGTGTCGGTGGCGGCGCCGAACACGTGCTCGAAACGCGACAGCACCCAGAATTCGCGTCCGCCCCGACGAGCCCCCGTCGCCCCCTGCCTGCCGTCGGCGCGTGCCACCGCGCCGGGGTCGGAGCGGCGCGCACCGCCGGCGACGTGGTGGACGGGGTCCTCTTCTCGCAGCCGCTCGTAGAGCGGGTACGGATCGCGCCATCCTTCGGGGTCGAACGGGTCGTAGCGAAGCGTGGCGGAGGATCCGGGCACGGCGTCAGTGCTCAGGCCGAGAAGGCGCAGGGCAGGTGCTTGATGCCGTTGATGAAGTTCGACCGCAAGCGGTCCGGTTCCCCGACGGCGCGGATGTCGGGGACGTGGCGGAACAGCTCTCTGTACATGACCGTGATCTCGCGCCGGGCCAGGTGGGCACCGAGGCAGAAGTGCGGTCCCGCGGCGCCGAACCCGACGTGGGGGTTCGGGCTGCGCCGCACGTCGAAGCGCTGGGGGTCGTCGAAGACGTCCTCGTCCCGGTTGGCGGAGTTGTAGAAGAGGAGGACCTTGTCCCCCTCGACGAAGTCGTGGCCGGACAGGGTGGTGGGCGCGGTCACGGTCCGGCGCATGAAGATCACCGGGGAGGCCCAGCGGACGATCTCGTCCACGGCCGTCGGGGCCACGGTGTCGAAGTCGTCCATCCAGGCCGCACGCTGGTCGGGGTGCTCGGTGAGCATCCACAACCCGTGGCTGATGGCGTTACGCGTCGTCTCGTTGCCGGCCACGGCCAGAAGGATGAAGAACGAGGCGACCTCCCAGTCG
>JBEKVE010000048.1:0-34011 GCA_049514335.1 Acidimicrobiales bacterium | reverse complement strand
GATGGCGCTGCGCATGTCCGCCGGGTTGGCGTCGGAGGTCTGTCCGAGCACCGCCTCGGTGGTCGGATCGATGTTGTCGAAGGCGGCGCCCGAGGACGCCTCCGTCAGCTTTCCGTCGATCAGCTGGCGCGGCTCGGCCCGCACGTCGTGAGCGTCGCTCATGAACCCGTCTCCCCTCCACCCCCGGCCGTGGCCGGCTCGGTCACGGAGCCGGCCGACGCCGGCATCCGCTGCTCGCGCAGTCTTGTCTTCAACACCTTGCCGTTGGGCTCGCGGGGTAGCTCGTCCACGAACTCCACCGTCCTCGGGATCTTGAAATCGGCGAGGCGCTGCGCCAGGCGTGTGACGAGCGCCTCGGCGTCGCGCCGGGCACCGGGACGCATCTCCACCACGGCGTGGACCTTCTGGCCCATGCGGTCGTCGGGGAGGCCGATGACGGCCGCGTCCACCACCTCGTCGTCCTCGACGAGGGCGGCCTCGATCTCGGCCGGGTAGACGTTCACCCCGCCGCTGATGATGAGATCGGTGCGGCGGTCGGCGAGGAAGAGGTACCCGTCCTCGTCGAGCCAGCCCAGGTCGCCCACCGTAAAGGAGTCCCCGGCCCACGCCTGCTCGGTCTTGTCCGGGGCATTGTGGTAGCGGAAGCGCTGCCCGGCGAAGGCCGAGATGAAGATCGTCCCCACCTCCCCCGGGGCGAGCTCTTCTCCCTCGGGCCCGAGGATGCGCACCACCACGCCGGGGAAGGGTCGACCCACGCTGCCGGGCTTGCGCATCCATTCCTGCGGGGAGATGACCGACGCCATCCCTTCGCTGGCGCCGTAGTACTCCCACACCGTGTCGGGGGGGAACACCTCCATGATGCGCCGCTTCACCGCCACGGGGCAGGGGGCGGCGGCGTGGAGGACCTTGCGCACACTGGAGCGGTCGTAGTCCTGCCACCGCACCTCGAGGATGCGGATGAAGTTGGCCGGCACCATCTGCGCCGTGGTGACCCGCTCGGCCGCCATGAGGCGCAGGCACTCGGTGGCATCCCACCTGGGCATGATCACCACCGTGCCCCCCTCACCCAGGCTCATGAGGGCGTAGGCGCTCGGAGCGGTGTGGTACATGGGGCCGCACATGATGTGCACGTCGTCGGGGAGGAAGCCCCAGAACGTGGCGAAGGGGCTCGGCGGTGTCACCCGCGCCGGCTGGGGCGGCGCGGACCGGGCGATGCCTTTCGGACGACCCGTCGTCCCCGACGTGTAGGTCATGGTCGTCACCGGCGTACCGAGATAGTCCTCCGTGGGGGGCTCGGGCGTCCCCTGCGCCAGCGACGACGCGGTGACGTCGATCCCCGGGACCCCGGCCCGGGTGCAGGTGGCCCGGGCGGCTGCCGACCCGTCGTGCACCAGGGCGACGGCACCGGAGTCGCCCACGATGTACGCGGCCTCGCTGTCGGTCAGGCGGGTCGACACCGGAACCACCAGGGCGCCCAGCCGGGCCGCGCCGTGCCAGGCGGCGAAGCCTTCGATCGAGTTGCCGAGCATGACCGCCACCCGGTCCCCGGGGGCGCCGACGGAGGGGGAGAGGGCGTGCGCCATGGTGTTGGCGGCGCGGTCGAGCTCGCCGAAGGTGACGCGCCGGTCGCCGAGCACGAGGGCCACCCGGTCCGGGTCCGACCGGGCGATCCCTGCCAGACCCCTCGGCGCGTCAGCGTGCATCGGGCGAAGTGTACGACCGCGCGTCGCCGTGTGCCTGACGCCGGTGTCAGGTATATGATCGACGGCGTTGCCGGGCACGGTGCGGGCGGGCACGGTGCGGGGAGGGAGCACGATGCAGGCAGAAGATCTCATCCTCGTGAGCGTGGACGACCACGTGGTCGAGCCTCCCGACATGTTCGACGGGCGTGTGCCGGCCAAGTGGAAGGACCGGGCGCCGCGCATCGTGCACAACGACGACGGCACCGACGTGTGGTCCTTCGAGGGCAACACCATCCCCAACGTGGGCCTCAACGCCGTGGTCGGCCGGCCGCCGGAGGAGTACGGCATCGAGCCGACCTCCTTCGCCGAGATGCGCGCGGGCTGTTACGACATCCACGAGCGGGTCCGGGACATGAACGTGAACGGCGTCCTCGGGTCGATGTGCTTCCCCTCCTTCGTCCAGTTCTGCGGCCAGCTCTTCGCCCGCACGGAGGACAAGGAACTCGCCATCGACATGCTGCGGGCCTACAACGACTGGCACATCGAGGACTGGTGCGGCGCCTACCCAGGGCGGTTCATCCCCCTGTCCATACCGCCCATCTGGGACCCCGAGCTCATGGCGGCCGAGGTGCGGCGGGTGGCGGCCAAGGGATGTCACGCCGTGACGTTCTCGGAGAACCCGTCCAAGCTCGGCTGGCCGAGCTTCCACTCCGACCACTGGGACCCCTTCTGGCGGGCGTGCCAGGAGGAGGGGACGGTGGTGTGCCTGCACATCGGCTCCTCGTCGCAGCTCGCCATCACCGCACCCGACGCACCGTTCGACGTGCTCATCGCCCTGCAGCCCGTGAACATCATCCAGTGCGCGGCCGACCTGCTCTTCTCCCCGGTGCTGCGCAAGTACCCGGACCTGCGCATCGCCCTGTCCGAGGGCGGCATCGGCTGGATCCCGTACTTCCTCGAGCGCGCCGACTACGTGTACCAGCACCATCACAAGTGGACGGGGCAGGACTTCGGCGACATGCTGCCGAGCCAGGTGTTCAAGGAGCGCATCATCACGTGCTTCATCGACGACGCCTTCGGTGTGGAGAACCGGCGCTTCCTCGAGCTCGACAACGTGTGCTGGGAGTGCGACTACCCCCACTCCGACTCGACCTGGCCCCAGGCCCCCGAGATCGCCATGAAGTACCTGGCCGGGGTGCCCGACACCGAGGTGAACAAGATCACTCACCAGAACGCCATGCGCCACTTTCGCTACGACCCCTTCGCCCTGCGCCCCCGTGAGCAGTGCACGGTGGCGGCCCTGCGGGCCGAGGCCCCCGACGTGGACACGTCGCTGCGCCCCCGGACCCACACCGGCGAGCGCAAGGTCACGCTGGCCGCGGACCTGGGCGCCCTCGCCAACCGCCGCGACTGAGTCCCCCCGGTACTGGAGGCGCCCCGGTGAGCACCGACTGGACGCGCGTCCCTGTTGTCGTGGGCGGGGGCCAGATCACGAGCCGCGAGCAGGACCCGGCCGCAGCGCCGGACCCGTTCGCCCTCATGGTGGAGGCGTCGCGGCAGGCGGCCGAAGGGGCAGGAGGCGGTGGGGCCCCGGGTGTCGCGGAGCGCCTGGCGGGGCTGACGCACCTCTTCATGGTCCACTCCCTGTCGCTGCGCCACGGTGATCCCGCCCCCGAGCTCGCCCGGCGCCTGGGCGCGACCGGGGCCGAGGCTCGCCTGTCGGGGATGGGGGGGTCGATCCCCCAGTGGCTCGTCAACCGGGCGGCCGAGCTCGTGGTCGACGGCGGGCGTCCCCGCGTCCTGATCGCCGGGGCCGAGGCCCTCGCCACCCGTCGCCGGGCCAAGAAGCAGGGCATCACCCTGGACTGGCCCTCGAGCGAGGGCTGGCCCGACACCTGGCCCCCGCTCGAGCCCGACCTCGGCGTGCACCCGGTGGAACGCGCCCACGGCCTCGTGCAGGCCACCACCATGTACGCCTTGGTCGAATCGGCCGTGGCCCACGGCGCAAGAGAGGACGCCGCCACCCACAGCCGGGCCGTGGGCGAGCTCATGGCGGGATTCAACGCCGTGGCCGCCGCCAACCCCGGGTCCTGGTTCCCGGCGCGGCGCAGTGCGGCGGAGATCATGGACGTGACGCCCGACAACCGCATGATCTGCTACCCGTACCCCAAGTACGTGAACGCCGTCATGGACGTGGACATGGGGGCGGCGGTGCTCGTCACCGACGCCGCAACGGCGCGGGAGTGGGGCCTCGGGCCCGACGAGGTGGCGTACCTGGCGGGGTGGGCCGACGCCCACGACATCTGGTACCTGTCGGAGCGCCCCGTGCTGCACCGCTCCCCCGCGTTGGCGCAGTGCGCGGCCCGGGTGCTCGACACCGCCGGCATGACCATGGACGCCGTGGACGGCCTCGACCTCTACGCCTGCTTCCCCAGCTCGGTCGAGGTGGCGCGCGACAGCTTCGGCATCGACGCCGCCGACCCCCGGCCGCTCACCCTGACCGGCGGCCTGCCCTACCACGGGGGCCCGGGGAGCAACTACGTCACCCACGCCATCGCCAACGCGCTGGCGTGGCTGCGCCGGGGCGACGGGGACGCCGCCCTGGTCCACGGCAACGGCTACTACCTGACCAAGCATTCCGTCGGGCTCTACACCCGGCGCCCGCCCCACAGTGCGCCGCTCCCACCCGACGGGCTACAGCAGAGCATCGACGCCGCCACCACGGCGTTGCCGGTCGAGGTCTCGGTCAGCGCCGGGGACGTGGGCACGGTCGTGGCCTATACCGTCCCCTTCGACCGCGAGGGGGCCCCCACCGCGGCCGTCGCCGTGGTCGACGTGGGCGGGGTCCGCACCGTGGCGTGCGGTGACGACGCGCTGACGGCGGCGTTCATGGCCGGCGACGGCGTCGGAGCCAGCGTGGTGCTCGGTCAGGAGGGCGGCACCAACACCATGCGCGGCGCCTGAGCGCTACCGGGCCTGAGCTGCCGGGCCTGAGCTGCCGGGCCTGAGCGCTACTCGAGCGACAGCGCGTTCTCGGGACAGTTCTCGACGCCGGTGCGCGCCGCCGCCTCGAGGCCCGGCGGGACCTCGGCGGCGATGACCACGCAGTGCCCCACGTCGTCGGAGTCGAACAGCTCTGGGGCCAGCGTGTAGCAGCGCCCGTGCCCCTGGCACTGTGTTCAGGCCACCGGCTCGAACTCGAGCGGGAGCGTGGTGAGCGAGCGCAGTCCCGGCGTGTACTGCAGCACGGTCCCCGGTGCGAGCCAGTAGTCGGGGATGCGGCGGTGGAACTCACGCAGCGCCACCCGGAGCTCGAGCCGGGCCAGGTGCGATCCCAGACAGCGGTGCACCCCGCCGCCGAAGGCCAGGTGGGGATTGGGGTTGCGGGTGAGGTCGACGGTGTCCACCCCGGGGTGGGCGGCGTCGTCGGTGTTGGCCGACCCGATGAGCAACATGACCTGCTCGCCGGCCTTGACGGGGCACCCGCCGAAGTCGACGTCCTCGGTGGCCACGCGCGGCACGGCGGGCACCGGGCTCTCCCACCGCAGCAGCTCCTCCACGGCGGAGGGGATCACCGACTCGTCCTCGGCGATCAGGCGGCGCTGCTCGGGCTCCTGGGCCAGGTAGGCGAAGAAGCAGTCGAGCGAGTCGGTGACGGTGTCCAGCCCGGCGATGATGAAGAGGTAGCAGACGTCGAGCACCTCCTCGTCGGTGAGGCGCACGCCGTCGACCTCGGCCGCCATGATCTGGGCCAGCAGGTCGTCGGTGGGGGGAGCGGCGTGGCGGCGCTCCAGCTCGGCCTCGAAGTACGAGTAGACGGCCTGGCCGGCGGCGGCGCGGGCCGGCGCCTGGTCCTCCATGGTCATCCCGGCGGGGCGGATGATGTCGTCCTTGGCCGCCAGGAACACGTCGAGGGCGGAGTAGGGCAGCCCCATCAGGCGCAGGAAGACGGTGCAGGGCAGGGGGACGGCGAACTCCTCGTGGAGGTCGCACGAGCCCCGGGCGGCGAACTTGTCCACGAACTCCTTGACCAGCCCGACGACCTCGTCCTCGAGCAGGGCCATCTTCTTCGGGGCGAAGAGAGGGTCGAGGATGCGCCGGTACTTCACGTGCTGGGGAGGGTCGATCTGCAGGGGGATGAGGGGCCGCACGTTGCCCAGGTCCATCGGCACCTGGCTCCAGCAGAAGGTGGCCGACTTCCGCAGGGCGTCCTCCACGTGCTCGCGCCGCGTGACGAGCGTGAACATGTCCCCGATGCGCTGGATGGGCTGCTCCCGGAGCTCGCGCGCCATGGCGCGGGGGTCGTCCAGCGAGGCCAGGTCGGCCACCATGCCGGGGGAGGTGCCCAGGGGCTCCTCGTCAGGCTGCTGCATAAGAGCACTCCTCTCGCACCGGGCCGGGCGCGGCCGCCGGGTGTGCTGTCCCCCCCATTCCGGTGTGTCACCAGGGATTTCATGGCCACCGGGCAGGACGCCGTTCCGAGTACGTTAGCGTTTCCTGACGCGAATGTCAGCCCTGACACCCACGTCAGTGACGCCGGACCGGCCCTGTCGCCGGGACTCCGGAGGCCGGGCCGGCCGCCGACCCGTTCCAGCGCCGGCGGCGCCGCGCCGATGACTACGGGGCGCAGCCTCGGTACGGGCATGCCGCACTACGATCCGACAGGTCGTTAGGGAGGACGCAGTGGCAACCGCAGCCGGCGACAAGGTCATGCGGCGCTTCGGGGGGCGGCGCCAGCAATCGGCCACGCCCGCCGAGATCGGGGCCACCCTGCGCGACGCCCGCGAGACGGCGGGGGTGACCCTGGACGAGGTGCGCGACCGCACCGGCATGCCCCTGCACCAGCTGGCCGCCCTCGAGGCGGGCGACACGGCCCAGTTCCCCGACCTGCGCTCGGCGCTGACCGCCGTGCGCCGCTACGCGGACCTCATGGACCTCGACGCCGACGAGCTCGGTGCGGTCGTACGCGACACCTGGGGGAGTGGGCACGCCGCCTCGGCCGAGGACTCCCCGCCACCCAAGCGACGCCGGAGAAAAGGGGCCCAGAACGGGCGGTCGGCCCCCGTGCCCGAGGCTCCGGCGGCGGGCGGGCACCTGAGCCGCTACCCCGGCGACGGGTCGCACCTCCGGGCCTTCACCACCACGGCCGAGGTCCCGGGCGTCCAGCGCACCGTGGTGTCGGCCGGGACCCCCCAGGGCACCCCGGCGACGTTCTCCGTGACGGGCGTCTTCCCCGCCGCCGGCGTCTGGGTGGTGCCCGACCGCCGGATCCCCCTGGTCCTGAGCGGCGCCATCTGGGTCACGGTGGCGCTCCTGGTGGTGGCCCTCGGTGGCCTGGCCGTGCAGCACTGGGAGCCGAAGTGGCTGACCGCCATCCACGTGGTGCGCAGCCCCACGACCACCACCAAGCCGGCGGCAGCGGGATCGGGCGGATCAGGCTCGCACCCGTCGACCCCGCCGCCCGGCGCGGTGACCCAGACCTCGATCGGCAACGGCACCGCCGCCATCTCGGTGCAGGCCACCAACTTCAGCGTGGTGGTGGGGGCGAGCGGGGCCTGCTGGGTGCAGGCCAGCACCCCGCAGAGCTTCACCCCCACATTCCGCCAGACCCTGGAGGCCGGGCAGCACGCCACCTTGCAGTCCGCCGACGGTCAGCTGACGGTGCAGGTCGGTTCGAGCTTCGCCCTCCTGGCCGTCGACATCAACGGCAAGCCGGCCAGGGGATGGCTGTTCAAGCCGCCCTCGGCACCGTTCACGCTCAACTTCACGTCGTCGTCCTGACCCGGGTGACGCCGGCGCCTACCGTGGACCTGAACCCGAGACGGAGGTCCGACCGTGGCCATCACCGGCGTCCATGCGCTGTTCTACACACCCGAGGCCGAGGCCCTGCGCGACGTGCTGCGCGACGTGTTCGAGTGGCCGCACGTCGACGCCCACGCCGGGTGGCTGATCTTCGCCCTGCCCCCCGCCGAGCTCGGCGTGCACCCCGCCGACGCGCCGCGCCACGAGCTCACCCTCATGTGCGACGAGCTCGACACCACCATGGCCGAACTGCGGACGCGGGGGATCGCGTTCCGCGGTGAGGTCCAGGAGGCGGGGTTCGGGCGCACGGCCACCATGGTGCTCCCCGGTGACGTCGAGGTCATGCTCTACCAACCACGCCACGCCACCGCCGTGTGACCGGCGCCCGCCGCGCCCCGCTGCGGCGCCGGGCGGTGCTCAGACCAGGTTGGTGTGCGGCACCGACCGGACCTGACCGCTCTCGCGCAGCTCGCGCACGGCGGGGACCGGGTCGGGGTCCGAGAACAGCCGGTCGTCGCCGTAGTCGGTGGGACGGCCGGTGGCGTCGAGCACCCACCACGACGCCTCGAGGGCGATGCCGTTCGGGTCCGTGAAGTAGATCGACCGGATGAACCCGTGGTCCACCACGTCGGTGACCTCGCACTCGGCGCCCTTCAGGCGGGCCCGGAGCTCCAAGAGCGCATCCTCGTCGGGCAGGTTGAACGACAGGTGGTCGAACTGCACGGCCCGCGGGTCGGGGACGCCGGCGGGCTTGGCCAGGCGGTCGATGGGGATGTCGCTGTACTCGAAGAAGGCCACGGTGTTCTGGGCGCCGAACTCGAAGAAGTAGTGCCGGAAGGCGGGCGTCCCGATGGTGGCCACGAGCCGCGCTCCGAGGACACCGTGGTAGAAGCGGACGGTGGCGTCCATGTCGTCTGTCACCAGGGCGAGGTGGTTGATGCCCCGCCAGCGGGGGAGCTCGGCTGGGTGCAGCTCGGTCATGGCCCTCGCCTCCTGCGGTCGGGACGCCGGTCTGGCTCCCAGGCTACCGGGGTCCCTACCCGGCCAGCGCCGCGGCTGACGTCTGCAGGCTGCCGGCCCGGAAGGCGAGCTCCTCGGGCGGCATGGGCCGGCTGATGAAGTATCCCTGGGCCAGGTCGCACCCGAGGTCGCTCAGCACGTCGAGCGTGGCGGCGTCCTCGATGCCCTCGGCCACGACGCGAAGCCCCATGGCGTGCCCGAGCTCGATGGTGGCCCGCACGAGCTCGAGGTCACGGGCCCTGCCGCCGTGGCCCAGACCGGTGATGAAGGCCCGGTCGAGCTTGAGCTCGCGCACCGCCAGGCTGCTCAGGTAGGCGAGCGAGGTGAACCCGGCCCCGAAGTCGTCGATGGAGATGACGATGCCGAGGTCGCGCAGGCGCTCGATCACCGCCTTGGACCCTTCGAAGTCGGTGATGATGCTGGTCTCGGTGATCTCGAGGACGAGCGCCTCGGCGGGGAGACGGTGACGCTCGAGCAGGCGCCACACGAGATCGGTGAACCCGGCGTCGAGGAGGTTCGAGGCCGAGATGTTGACCGACACGGCCAACGGCCGCTCGGCGTCGCGCCATGCTGCGCACTGTGCCAGGGCGGCGTCGAGGATGAGCGCGGTGAGCGGTCCCATGAGCCCCGCCTCCTCGGCCAGGGGCAGGAACTTGAGCGGCGGGACCAACCCCAGCCGGGGATGGGGCCAGCGCACCAGGGCCTCGACGGCGAGGATCTGTCCGCTGCGCAGGTCGAGCTGCGGCTGGTAGTGCAGGACGAAGGCGCGCCGGTCCACGGCGTCGCGCAGCTCGTCCACCAGTCGCAGCTGGTCCTCACCGCCGTCGAGGTCCTCGTCGTAGAAGGCGAAGGGCATGTTCCCCAACTTGGCGCGGTACATGGCCACGTCCGCGCACCACAGCAGGGCAGCGCTGTCGGTGGCGTCGGACGGCGCCAGGGCGATGCCGATGCTCGCCCCGATGTTGGCGTTGACCATGTGCAGCCCGAACGGTTCCGTGAGCTGGGCTTCGATGCGCTGCGCCACCAGGGCGGCGTCCGCCGCCCCCGCGTCCATGAGGACCACACCGAGCTCGTCGCCACCCAGTCGCACGAGCAGGTCGGCGTCACGCACTGCCAACGACAGCCGGGGGCCGACCTGGCGCAGCAGCTCGTCTCCGGCGGGATGCCCGAAGGAGTCGTTGATCTCCTTGAAGTGGTTGAGGTCGATGAACAGGAACGCCAGCCGGCGCTCGTCGGCGGCGCCGCCCACGACCTCGTCGGCGAAGAACTCGTCGAGGAGACGGAAGAGCTTGCGCCGGTTGCCGAGCCCGGTGAGCTCGTCGGTGATGGCCTGCTGGTGCCGCTCCTCGGTGAGGACGCGCAGGCTGTGGATCGACGATGCGAAGCGCACCCCCACGGCCACGAGGGTCGCCGTGGCGAGCCCGAGCGCCACGCGGCTCACGCCGTGGAACGCACCCACGAGCAGCAGCACGAACCCGCACGTCGCCGCGCACCCCGGCAGGAGGAACCCCGACGTGCGCTGTGGCCGGCCCCAGTCGGTGCGCACCGGACGGAGCCACATCGCCGCCGACATGAGCAGGATCGAGGCGGGCCAGGCGACGCCGTTCAGCACCACCCCGGCGTGCGAGTCGCCGAGCGAGCGACCGAAGAGGTTGACGGTGTCCCCGACGACGTTGAGCGTGATGCCGGTGGCGAGGAGGAGCCACGGCCCCTTGCCCCGTCCCGACAACAGCGCCGTCCCCCCGACCACGAGCGACAGCAGGAGGAGGTCACCGATGGGGTAGGCGAGATTGGTGGCGGCGGCCGCGGCGTGGCCGCCGGTGGCGTGCACGATGGAGTGGAAGGCGACGGTGGCGCACACCGCCGCCGCGCCCAGTCCGGCCACGGCGCCGTCGAGCCAGTTGGGCGGGCTCAGGCGGTCCATCTGCCGTCTGAGCAACGTCATGGTGCCCATGTAGGCGAGGGGGTAGAAGCCGAGGTAGAAGAGATCGGCGAGCGACGGCGTGTGCGGTGTGGCCCCACCGAGTGACTCGACGGTGAGCACGGCGTCGCCGAGAGCCCACGACAGCAGGCCGAACCCGAGGGCGAGGGGGACGGCGCGCCCCGCCTGGCGGGTGAACCCGCGGGCGATGCACAGCACCGAGGCCACGATCTCCACCCCGACCACGAACCAGCCGTCCAGCCACGTCCAGTGCTGATCGGGACGTCGCACCAGGAGCGACACGAGATACGCGACGAGCAGGACGCCGAGGACGGCGTACGCGCTCCACAGGCCACGCTGGCGGGGATCGCCGGCGCGCGAGTTCGACAAGGGGCCCACGTCGGTAGCATTCGGCCCCCGACCCGCCATGCTGGAGGCCGGCGGGCGCGGTGCGTGGGATGTTGTGGGCCCATTGGGAAACGGACCCGTCCGCCGGACACGGACTGGGTGGGGCTAGCTGGAATCGAACCAGCGACCTCAGCATTATCAGGACCGATCACCCGGTCACCATGGAACCAGATGAACGCGGATAGCGAGGTCAACGCCGATTACGCGCATCCAGAGACGGCATGGAACGGATCTGCCCGCGCGATATCCGCGCGATGGCGGTCGGTTCCCGACACAGTGTGTCCCGATTTCCCTGGATGACCGGGCGCTTTTTTGTTACTTGGTGGACTCACCCATCGCACCAAGTATACTGTCACTATGGAGGCGATCCAGCAGTACCTCGTTTCAGCTTCCGGCCAGATGTCGGTACCCGCCGCAGTGCGCCATCGGTGGCATCTCGACAACGGCGGCCCGGTCGACGTGATCGATCTCGGCTTCGGCGTTCTTACCGTTCCTGCCGGACAGGCCCAGCGCCTTTTGGGCGACCTCCTCAGCCGTGAGGAGCACGCCGCGTTCGTCCAATCATTGATCGACGACCCTGACCTCGCCACCTCGTGAGCCAGGTCGTTTTGGACGACCATCTTTTGCGTGACGTCCTAGCCGGCGAACAGAGGCGCCGGCTGGCGCGACTGGTCGCAACAAACGAGCTTGCGACCACGAACCTCTATTACGTCCGCCTTTGTAAGAGCGTCGTTGGGGCTCGAGGCGGGAGGCTCACGAGCGGCTGGTCGGAAGAGCGGCGGCGGGAACTTGGACGTCGACTCCTGGGCCTTCCTGAATCAATCGCGATTCTGCCTATGCGCCTGATCGGCTACCGGGTGGCGGAGATAGCTCACGATCACAGAGTGTCCACGTTGGGTGCCGAGGCTGTGGCGACGGCCGAGAATCTCGGGGCATCCCTATGCGTCTGGGATGGGGATGACGGTCCTGGCATCCGTGCGGCTGCTCGTGCGGTCGGGGTCAGCTACCGCACTTTTCCACTGTGATTGTCGGAGTCGGCGAAAGCGTGCAGCAGGCACCGACGATGGTTTGCCTGCAAGACGGCACTCGCATCACACTCACTCCGAATCTCACCCTAGTCGGAAGGGAACTCCTGAAACGGCGGTGAAATGTTTCGTTAAAGCCCTCACGCCATTGTCCCATGGAGGCCGTGGGTGGACGGGTGACTCGCCCCGTTCGACCTTCACGCGGTATCGGGCCACGGTAGCGAGCTCGAGCAGACAACGGAGCGCTTCGTAGTACTGCACACGCTCAGCCGCTACCGGTCGAAGGTTGTTGTACGCGTCGTAGAATCGGCGGGCCACGGAGCAGCCAGCAGACGTCAGACCTTGGCGGAGTGGCGACGGCGGCGGAAAGGGGGCCGGTATGAGGGCAAGACCGGCCTTAGCGAAACCGACGTCAAGCGCGGGGTCCCCAACTGAGGCCACGTTCCAGTCAACTACGCCTGTCAACTTTCCTCGCTGCATCAACACGTTGGCGGGCCATAGATCACCATGGACCACTGACGGCGATGCTGGTTGGGCGGGCTCGTTGGCAAGGATCCATGTCAGGGCCGAACGGGCGCCATCGCCGCCGAACTCTCCGAGTTGTCCTTCGACGAATTCAAGATGCCGACGCGTCGATACGCCCGAGGGCGTGAGACCTTGGGCACTCGTGGCTTTGAGAACAGACGACGGTTCCAAGCCATGCAGCCGATCCTGAAGGCGGGCAAGGACAGACGGCCACGCAACAACCACCCGCGGGAAGTCGCGAGCGAACGTGTCCCATCGGACGCCCCGAAGAAAGGCGCGTCCGGGCAACCGTTCCATCACCACGAACATGTGGCCCAGAACGTCGGGCTCGCAATGAGCAAGTAGCACCCGTGGTGCCGGGAAACCAGCCTCGGCCAGTCCATTCTGGATTGCCAGTTCGAGCCGAGGCTGGTCGCGATCATCGGTCTCGGGATACAGGCGCAGCACCAGTGGGCTCATCCACGGGTCCGGCCCTCCGGTGAGGGTAAACCAGAGCACCTCCGTGAACGCCCCGCCTCTCAGCTGTCGCGGAACCTGACCGAACTCGACGCGTCGGTCCCCGAGGTGTTCTCGCAGGAATTCCAACAGGCGAGCCGGACCGTCGACGATCACGGGCCGGGCCGGACAGGGGCCGGCTCAAACAGGGAATGCACCTCGTCCCTGGACAGCCTCACTGCGACAACGTATGCCCCCAGCGCCACCTTGGTGCCTTCATGCATGCGCGCGCGATGGACGCGCGATGGACATTCGTCGCTCGTCATGGCGAAGGCGCCAAAAGCGCCTCTGACGTGGGAGAAGGTGGTGGGGCTAGCTGGAATCGAACCAGCGACCTCAGCATTATCAGTGCTGCGCTCTAACCGGCTGAGCTATAGCCCCGTGCCGCCGGAAGGTCCTGCGTGCGGCCCCATACCCTACATGTGGCACGCCGGCGCCCGGGCCGACGGTCGCCCACGCCGACCCGCCCCGCAGACCCTCGGTGACGGCGTCCTCACGGCAGGGTGACGGCCCTCGTCCCTGGGGGCGGTGACCACACGAAGACGTGGACGCCCGCACCTCCGACGTCGTGGAGATGCAAACGCGTCCGGGCGTACACCACCGCTGCGTCGGTGCCGGCGTAGGACATGGCGTCGTCGATGCCCGCGTCGCTGAGCACCAGGACCACCTGCCGGCGCTCGACGGGGATGCGCTCCCCGGCGGCCTGGAAGGGCCCCGAGGTTGGGGAGCACGGCGAGGGCCAGGACGGCGGTCAACGCGCCCCACATCGCCAGCGTGGCGTGGGCCGCCTTGCGGCCCGTGTCCCCGCGGTCGAGCAGCCGGCCCACGATCATGATCGACCCCACCAGCACGAACGGCAGAGCCGGCCACGACTGGAACGACGCCGGGTACCGGATGAACAGGCCCCGGGCGTCGAGGACGTTGGGGACGAACACCGCCAGCGCCATGCCCAACCCCCACGGCGACGCCACGCCGACGAGGCCCACCACCACCAGGAAGCCGAGGACGACGGGCAGGTGCGACCCCGCCACCTGGGCGGCGGCACCGGGGTGGAGGAACACCCCGGCCACGATGTCGAGGAGCCCGATACGCCCCTGGTGGCGACCCACCAGGTACCCGTAGGCGGCGTCGAGGCCCTTGCTTCCCACGCCCGCGCCCCCCACGGCGGTGAGGAGCACGCCCCAGACGAGACCCACGGCGACGAGGGCACCACCGCTGCGACGGGTGCGGCGCCCGGCCAGGATGCCGGACAGTCCCACGCCCACGAGGTAGACGCCGCCCAGGACGGTGGACACGAGCGCCAGCGGCACCCAGCACCACAGACGCCGGAGCCGCCCCGCCCACAGGTCGCGCGCCACGAGCAGGGCGAACAGGGCGGCGAAGGCCTCGAAGTGGAAGTCGAAGCCCACGGTGTCGAACACCCAGGGGTCGATGGCCAGCGCCGCCGCAGCCCCCAACGCGAGCATGGGCGCGGCGCGCCGGGCGCGGCGCCCGTCGCAGCCTTGGAGGATGGTGCACACCCAGCGCCAGGCGACCACCTCGGTGAGCACCACCACGATGTCCTGCACCCACAACAGTGTCAGGGGACTGGGTGCGATCCGGGCCAGCAGGGCGAGCGGCCACATGGCCAGCTCGGCGTTGTTGCGCCAGAACGGCACCCCGAAGACGGTGCTGAACGGGTCGGGGTGGCCGTGGCCGATGGCCCACCACGCCTGGGCGTAGCCGGCGAAGTCCTTGGTGAGCGCTCCCCGCTGGTACTGCACAGCGCTGAACACGAGCAGGACGAGAAGCTGCGCCACGAGCAGGACCCACCCCATGGACGCCACACGGAGGGGAGGGCGGCGCCCGGCGCCACCGGGCCGAGCCCGGCGCCACGTCCGTCTCTCGGCCGCGTCGGCCCCTCCGCCCTCGACAGGTGCGGTATCGGGCCGCGCGTCGTCGACGGTGATCGTCGAAGCAGGCACCATGGACCACTATCGGCGCCGGCGGCGCCGCGCTCCTATGGGTCAGCCGACCCAAAGCGCGACGGGCTACGGCGCGTCTACCGACGGGGCGTCGGCCGGCCACGCCCCGGGCAGCAGGCGCGGCTCGATCTGCCGCTCGCCGACACCGCCGCTCGCCACCCGTTCCACGAAATACGCCCCCTTGCCCTCGACCTCGGTGACGGCCTCGGTCATCTCCGTCCCGCGGTAGAGGAGGCCCACCCCGTTGTCGGTGGCGTAGCCGGGGGGCAGCGTCCCGTCGGCCACGAGTCGGTGGTAGAGGGGGCGGCGCTGCGCCTCGGCGTCGTGGTGGGGCCCGTTGGACCACGGCAGGAAGGCGAGGCCGTCGGTGACGACGCGCAGCTCGGGCCCGAACGAGTCGGTGGTCCCGCCGATGTGCCAGCACAACGACCCGGCCGACACCCCGCCGAGCACCACACCCTGGTGCCAGCACCGGCGCAGCGCGTCGTCGACGCCGTGCAGGCGCCACAGGGCGAGCAGGTTGGCGGTGCTCCCGCCCAGCACCCACACGACGTCCTGGGACAGCAGGTGGGCTTCGACGTCGGCGACGTTCGGCATGGGAAACAGATCGAGGCACGACACGATGACGTCACGCCCGTAGTAGGCGGCGTGCACGGCTGCGTTCCAGTACGCCTGGTCGCCGCCGGCGGTCCCCACGAAGCAGATCCTCGGGAGCGAGGGCGGCCGGGCCAGCTCCACGGCCAGCTCGAGCAGGGGACCGGGACGCAGTGCGGTCCGGTCCCCGCGCAGGAACCCTCCGCTCGTGGCCAGAATGGTGGGCGCGTCGGCGGGCACAGGCCGCATCTTGTGCGGGCCCGGGCCGCTGCGTCCACCCCTGTCCGCCCTCACTCCCGCCCGTCGGCTCCGGGGGCCGCCATGGCCTTGCCCTACGATGATCGCCGGCTCATCGCGCGGGACGGGGACGGGAGACACCATGGCCGACGACGACGCGGGCGACGTGGAGGACTCCTTCGACATCTACGACTACTGGGAAGAATGCCGGCGCGACCACCCCGTCGGCCCCTTCGGTGGTCCGGAGTCCGCCATCTGGCTCGTCACCCGACACAGCGACGTCGAGCGGGTGCTGCGCGATACGGAGCGGTTCTCGTCGCGGGTGAACGCCGACACCATGGGCCCGGTGATGGGCACCGTCATCCTGGCCATGGACGGCGAGGAGCACCGTCGCTACCGGAACCTGGTGGCGCACGCCTTCCGCCCCTCGGCGCTCGCCCGGTGGGAGAGCGAGCTCATCTCCCCCACCATCCACGGCCTCATCGACGGCCTGGCCGGACGGGACGGCGCCGACCTGGTGGCCGAGATCACGAGCCGCTTCCCGGTGCAGGTCATCGCCGGGGTGCTGGGCGTGCCGGCCGCCGACCACGCCCGCTTCCACGCCTGGGCGCTCGACATGAACAAGGGGCCGGACGACTACGAGCGCTCCATCGCCGCCTCCCAGGCCATGCGCCGCTACCTCACCCCCATCGTCGAGGAGCGCAAGGCGCGGCCCGTGGACGATCTCGTGTCGGACATCGTCACGGCCGAGGTGGACGGGGAGCGGCTCGACGACGAGCACATCTACGGCTTCCTGCGCCTCTTGTTGCCGGCCGGTGCGGAGACGACCTACGCGGCCATGGGCAGCTGCCTCTTCGCGCTGCTCACGACACCCGGCGCGCTCGAACGGGTGCGTGACGACCCCGGCCTGGTCGACGCGGTGGTGGACGAGACACTGCGGTGGGAGACGTCGGTGACCATGGTCAACCGAGAGACGACGTGTCCGGTGGAGATCGAAGGCGTCGAGGTGCCGGCCGGGGTGTCGCTCGTGTGCGCCACGGGGTCCGCCAACCGCGACGAGCGCCGCTACGACGATCCGAAGCGCTGGGACCTCGACCGGACCGGGCCCTCGCACATCGCCTTCGGCACCGGCCGCCACCAGTGCCTGGGGATGCACCTGGCCCGGTTGGAGCTCGGCATCGGGCTCAACGCCGTGGTGCAGCGCCTGGCGGGGTTGCGTCTCGACGAATCGGCCGGGACGGTGGGCATCGACGGGTTCGCCTTCCGCTCCCCGCCCCGCCTCCCGGTGCTGTTCGACGAGGTCCTGCCCGCCGCGTCCGCGGCGGTCCCTCCGGCCCGATCCTCGGGCTGAGGGCGAGGCCCCCTTCGGGTCAGCCCTCTTCCTCGCCGGTGACGGCGGCCACGGCGGCCACGCTGTGGCCCTCCTCGAGGCTCATGACCCGCACCCCGGTGGCGTCGCGCCCCTGGGCGGCGATCTCGCGTACCGCCGTGCGGATCACGATCCCCCCCGTCGACACGAGGAGGATCTCGTCGTCGAGCGCGGCCATGAAGGCCGACACCACCCGGCCCCGCACGGCGGTGAGCTTGATGGCCCGCACCCCCTGGCCACCGCGTCCCTGCCGGCCGAAGTGGTCGGTCTTGGTGCGCTTGCCGTAACCGGCGTCGGTCACGATGATGATGTCGGCGTCGGGCCGGACCACGTCGCACGACACGACCTCGTCGCCGGCCCGCAGCCGCATGCCCCGCACGCCCGCCGCGTCGCGCCCCATGGCCCGCACGTCGTCCTCCGAGAAGCGGATGCCGCTGCCGTTGCGGCTCACGAGCACCACGTCGTCGTCGCCCGAGGTGGGAACCACGCGCACGAGCTCGTCCCCGTCGCGAAGGGCAATGGCGATGAAGCCCTCGCGTCGCGACTTGTCGTACTCGGAGATGGCCGTCTTCTTCACCTGGCCCGCCTTGGTGGCGAAGAGGAGGAAGCCCTCCGAGTCGAAGTCACGCGTGGCCACGATGGCCTCGATGGTCTCGCTCGGGCTCAAGGGCAGCAGGTTCACCACCGCCGTGCCGCGGGCAGTGCGCTCCTTCATCGGCACCTCGTGGGCCCGCAGGCGATAGACGCGGCCCCGGTTGGAGAACAGCAGGAGGTGCGCCAGCGTCGTTGTGTGCACGACGTTGTCGATGAGGTCCTCCTCCTTGAGACGAGCCCCCTGCACGCCGCGTCCACCGCGGCCCTGCGTGCGGAACGACACCGCCGGCACGGCCTTGATGTAGCCGGCCCGCGTCATGGTGACGACGATCTCCTCGTCGCTGATGAGGTCCTCGACCCCGAGCTCACCGGGGTCGTGGGTGATGACGGTGCGGCGCTCGTCGGCGTACTTGGCTCTGATCTCCCCCAACTCGGTGGCGATCACCTGCCGCAGCCGGGCGGGGTCGCCCAGGATGGCCTCGAGCTCGGCGATGGTCCGGCGCAGCTCCTCCATCTCCTCTTCGAGGTTGGCCCGGCCGAGACGGGTGAGCCGGCCGAGCGTCATGTCGAGAATGTGCTCGGCCTGCTCCTCGCTGAAGGAGAAGGGCTCGGCCATGAGGGCGCTGCGTGCCGCGGGACGGTCCTCCGAGGCGCGAATGGCGGCGATGACAGCGTCGAGCATGTCGATCGCCTTCAAGAGCCCCTCGACGATGTGGGCCCGGGCCCGTGCCTTGCGCAGCCGGTAGTCCGAGCGACGCGTCACCACCTCGATCTGGTGGTCGACGTAGTGCCCGAGCATCTGGGCCAGGTTGAGGGTGCGGGGGACGCCGTCCACCAGCGCAACCATGTTCACGGCGAAGTTGGTCTGCAGCGGCGTGTGCTTGTAGAGGTTGTTGAGCACGACGTTGGCGTTGGCGTCGCGCTTCAAGGTGATGACCAGGCGCGGCTTCTTGCCCGCCGAGTCGTTCTGGACGTCGGAGATGCCGTCGAGGACCCCGGCGTTGGCCAGCTCGCCGATCTTCTGCTCGATCACCTCCACCGAGGTCTGGAAGGGGATGTCGGTCACGACGATGTGCGTCGTCCCCCTGCTGTCGTCGACCTCGGCGACGGCCCGCATCTTGATGGAGCCCTTCCCCGTCCGGAAGGCGTCGAGGATCCCCTGGCGGCCGAGGATCTGCGCCCCCGTGGGGAAGTCGGGTCCCTTCACGAACCGCATGAGCTCGTCGGGGTCGGCCTCGGTGTGCTCGAGGAGGTGCACGGTGGCGTCGATGACCTCGCCCAGGTTGTGGGGCGGGATGTTGGTGGCCATGCCCACGGCGATCCCCTGCGACCCGTTGACGAGCAGGTTGGGAAAGCGCGCCGGGAGCACCACCGGCTCCTCGGTCGACCCGTCGTAGTTGGGGACGAAGTCGATGGTCTCCTCGTCAATGCCGGCCAGCAGCTCCATGGCCAGCGGCGCCAGGCGGCACTCGGTGTAGCGCATGGCGGCCGGGCCCTCCTCGGGCCCGCGCCCGCCGAAGTTGCCGTGGCCGTCGATGAGCATGTGGCGGAGGCTGAAGTCCTGGGCCATGCGGGCCAGGGCGTCGTAGATGGCGCTGTCGCCGTGGGGGTGGAAGTTCCCCATGACCTCGCCCACCGCCTTGGCGCACTTGGCGTGCGGACGGTCGGGTCGCAGGTTCTGCTCGTACATCGAGTAGAGGATGCGCCGGTGCACGGGCTTGAGCCCGTCGCGCACGTCGGGCAAAGCCCGCGACACGATGACCGACATGGAGTACTCGAGGAACGAGCGCTCCATCTCCTCCTGGATCTCGATGGGCTCGATGGCCGGCGGGGTGGGCTCGGGAACCTCCGTCCCGGTCCCGCCGTCTCCCCCACTGCCGCGTCTGGGCATGGTGTGCTGATCCTCTTTCCCGGAGCGTCCGTCGCCCCGACGCGCCACCTCAGATGTCGAGGAAGCGCACGTCCTTGGCGTTCGTCTGGATGAAGTGGCGGCGCATGTCGACGTCATCCCCCATGAGGATGGAGCACACCTCGTCGGCCAGCGCGGCCTGCTCCACACCGATCTGGAGCAGCGAGCGGCGGCTCGCGTCCATGGTCGTGTCGCGCAGCTCGTTGAAGTCCATCTCCCCCAGGCCCTTCAGGCGCTGGAAGTCCTGCTTGTGGTCGGGACGCTCGGCCAGGAACGCCGCCTTGGCGGCGTCGTCTTTCAGGTAGACCTTCTCCTTGCCCACCAACGTGGAGTACAGCGGCGGCTGGGCCACGTACACGAACCCCCCCTCCACCAGTGGCTTCATCTGGCGGAAGAAGAACGTGAGCAGCAGGGTGCGGATGTGCGACCCGTCGACGTCGGCGTCGGCCAGGATGATCACCTTGTGGTAGCGGATCTTCTCGACGTCGAACTCGTCGGCCAGGCCGGCGCCGATGGCGGAGATGAGCGCCTGGATCTCGGCGTTCTTGAGCATCTTGTCGATGCGGGCGCGCTCGACGTTCAGGATCTTGCCCCGGATGGGGAGGATGGCCTGGAGCCGGGGATTGCGGGCGTCCTTGGCCGACCCGCCCGCCGAGTTGCCCTCCACGATGAACAGCTCGCTCTCACGCGGGTCGCGTGACGAGCAGTCCACCAGCTTGCCGGGCAGGCCTGCCCCACCGAGGGCCGACTTGCGGCGGGTGAGGTCCCGGGCGGCCCGTGCCGCCACGCGGGCGCGGGCCGCGGTGGTCGACTTCTGCACGATCTGGTTGGCCTCGCGGGGGTTCTCCTCCAGCCACTCGCCCAACTTCTCGTTGGTGGACCGCTCCACGAGCGACCGGATGGACACGTTGCCCAGCTTGCCCTTGGTCTGTCCCTCGAACTGCGGGTCGCGCAGGCGCACCGAGATGATGGCGGTGAGACCTTCGCGGATGTCCTCGCCCTGGAAGTTGTCCTCTTTCTCCTTGAGCGATCCCTTGGCCCGGGCGTAGCGGTTGACGGCATTGGTGAGGGCCTTCTTGAAGCCCTCCTCGTGCATGCCGCCCTCGATGGTGGAGATGCCGTTGGCGAAGGAGTGGATGGACTCGTGGAACCCGGTGTTCCACTGCAGGGCGATCTCCACCTCCTGCTCGTCCTCGGACTGGGTGAACGAGCACACCCGGCGGAACAGCGCCTCCTTGGAGGTGTTGAGGTGCTTCACGTAGTCGACGATCCCGCCCGAGTAGCAGTAGGTCACCTTCTTGGGCGGGTCGGAGCGCTCGTCGGCGAAGCGGATCTCGAGGCCCTTGTTGAGGAAGGCCATGATCTGCAGCCGCTCGAGGACGGTCTGGGCCCGGAACTCGGTCTCCTCGAAGATGGTGGGATCGGGCCAGAAGGTGACCGTCGTCCCCGTCCGCCCCCGCGGGGCGGGACCCTTGGCCTCGAGCTTCTTGGTGCGCTCGCCCCCGTTGGCGAACTCGGCCACGTAGTGCTCGTCGTTGCGGTCGATCTCGAGCACGAGCCGCTTCGACAAGGCGTTCACCACCGACACGCCCACGCCGTGGAGGCCCCCGGAGACCTTGTAGCCCGAACCGCCGAACTTGCCCCCGGCGTGGAGGGTGGTGAGCACCAGCTCGGCCGCGGAGAGCTCGGGGTACTGCTCGTGGGGGTCGACGGGGATGCCGCGCCCGTTGTCTGTGACCCGGCACCCGCCGTCGGCCAGGAGGGTGACGTCGATGCGGGAACAGAAGCCGGCCATGGCCTCGTCGACGGCGTTGTCGACCACCTCCCACACCAGGTGGTGCAGGCCCGTCGGGCCCGTCGACCCGATGTACATGCCGGGACGGGTCCGGACCGGCTCGAGACCCTCGAGGACGGTGATGTCGGCGGCGTCGTACGAGCTGGCGGCTTTGGCGACGGCCCCCTCCTCGGTCTTCAGCGCCACGCGCGCGCCCTTTCTGTCGCTCGGTCCACCGGGTTACGCAACGTGCCGACGCGGTCCCGCGACAGGCCGTTTTCGTGCGTCACCGATGCAGGGAAGTCTACCAGGAAGGGGTGACGCGACGGGCCGTCGGCGACGGCCGCGCCGGGTCCCGCCGACCCCGTCTGAGCGGGGGTTTTTCGACCCGGGCGGGGTCTCAGCGACGCACGCGCACGTCGAGTCGCCGAGGCGCCCAGGTGGGCCCGCACGCGGTGCTCAGGCGGCTCAGGATGTCGGGGGCCAGATGGCGGATCTGCGTCGCCCAGGCGGGATGGTCGGCGTGCACGATGAGGGCTTCGCCCTCCATCCGGACGGGGCGGACGTGGGCCGCCACGGCGGGGCCCACGATGTCGTCCCACTGTCCGAAGACCACCCCCACCACGTCGGCGCGGCCCGCGCCCAGACGCCCCGCCGCCTCGCCCAGGAGGTCTGCGATGCGCACCGGGCCGCCCCGGGAGCGGCCCCGGATGTCCCGGCGCGGCGGAGGGCGGCCGGGACCGCTCATGGCCGTGCCCCGGCCGTGCCCAGGGTCCCCTGCACCACCTCGACCACGCGGTCGGCCTGCACCGCCGGCGGTGGGTCCACGGCGGTGGTGAGCAGCACCTGCCCCGGTGGCAGCAGCGCCACGAGCGCCGAGGACCGGTCGGCGTCGAGCTCGGAGAAGACGTCGTCGAGCAGCAGCACGGGGGGTTCGGGGAGCTCGGACCGCCGCAGCTCGTGCGAGGCCAGGCGCATGGCCAGCGCCACGCAGCGCTGCTCGCCCTGGGAGGCGTGGGTGCGGGTGGGGCGGCTCCCGATGGCGATGTCGAGGTCGTCGCGGTGGGGGCCGACCGACGTCACCTGGCGGCGGGCGTCGTCGCGGCGGGCGGCGGTGAGCGCCTCGGCCAGGTCTCCGTCCCAGGAACGGCGGTAGCGCATGGTGACCGGCTCCTGCACCCCCGCCAGGCGCTCGTAGGCGGCCGTGGCCAGCGGGGTGAGCTCCTCGGCCAAGGACTGGCGCTCGGCCGCCAGCGACGTCCCCGCCCGGGCCAGGCGTTCGTCCCACACGTCGAGGGTGACGGCCAGGTCCCCGTCGATCCTCCCCCCCGACTGGCGCAGGACGGCGGTGCGCTGGCGAAGGATCCGGTCCACCTCGGTGCACAGGGCGTCGAGGCGGGCGTGGCGCGCCACCAGGATGTCGTCGAGGTATGCCCGGCGCCCCCCCGGCCCCGCCTGCACCAGGTGGAGGTCGTCGGGGGCGAACACCGTGACGTTCAACACCTCGGCCAGCACTGAGCGGCGCCGCACCGCCTGGCGGTTGATCTGCATGCGTGGTGTGCCGTCGGCGGGGATCTCGGCCTCGAGCAGCGCCGGGCGCGCCGCCACTGAGGTCTCGGCCCGGACCACGGCACGCGCCGCCCCCGTCCGCACGAGCGCCTCGCGCGGCGCCCCCCTGATGGAGTGCGACGTGGCCAGCCACCCCACCGCCTCGAGCACCGATGTCTTGCCGGCGCCGTTGGGTCCCCGCAGCACGGTCAGACCGGCGGGATCGGGCGCGAGCTCGACCGCGTCGAAGCAGCGGAAATCACTGAGCCACATGGTGGTGACGGCCACGACGGCCTGGAGTGCGTGCGCCGGACCGGCGCTACGACACCCGTACCGGCATGAGGAGGTAGCGGTAATCGTCGTGCTCGGGGGAGCGGACCGTGGCCGGCTTGGTGGCGTCCACGGTCTCGAGGACGACCTCTTCGCCCACCACCGCCTCGACCCCGTCGATGAGGTACGAGGGGTTGAAGGCCACGGTGAGCTCCTCGCCCTCGAACTCGGCGTCGACGTCCTCGCTGGCGTGGCCCACCTCCTGGGACACCACGGTCAGCTCCACCGACCCGGACCGCATGGACAGGCGCACCGGGGTGGTGTTGTCGCGGACCAGGAGCCGGACACGCCGGAGCGCGTCGAGGAGGGCCTCCCGGTTGACGCGCAGCAGGTTGGGGTAGCCGGGGGGGACGAGCTGGCGGTAGTCGGGGAACCTGCCGTCGAGCAGCCGGGTGGTGAGGCGCACCCCTCCGACGGTGAAGGTGGCGTCGAGCTCGCTCACCGAGAACCCCACGGTGGCGGCCTCGTCCTTGCCCGTGGAGGAGGGCAGGAGGCGCTGCACCTCGGTGAGCGCACGGGCGGGCACGAGGATCTGGTCCGTGCCCGCACCGAGTGGGCCCGCACCGGCCAGATCCCGCAGGGCCAGGCGGTACGAGTCCGTCGCCACCAGCCGTGTGCCGCTGTCCTCGGCCGCCACCAGCACCCCGGTGAGCAGGGGCCGGGCGTCGTCGTTGGAGGCGGCCCGCACCACCTGGCGCAGGGCTTCGGCCAGGGCCGGCGCCGGCAACGTCACCTGTTCCGGCCCGGGATCGGCCAGCACGGGGAAGTCCTCCACCGGATACGTCCGGACCACGAAACGTGAGCGGGCGGCGGCGATCTCGACCTCGTCGTCACCTCCCTCGAAGGTCACCGCCCCGGGCTCGAGCGAGCGCACGATGTCGGCAGCCAGGCGGGCCGGGGCCACGAACGAGCCGTCGTCCAGGCCGATCGCCTCCACCTCGACCCGGACCGTGAGATCCAGGTCCGTGCCCACCACCGTCAGGCGGTTGCCCACGACCTCGACCCGCACCCCGTTGAGCGCCGGAGTGGTGGAGGCGCGGGTGGTCACGGCGCGGCTCGCCGTCGTCAACGCCTCGACGAGGGTGTCTCGCTCGCAACGGAACTTCACACAGGGTCCTTTCCTGTTTTGGAATTCAATTCTGACAGTGACGGTAGTAGGGCCTGTGGACTGTGGACGACATCGGGTCCTCCCAGCTCACGGTGCAAACCGTCGTCCACCGTACTGACCGGTCGTCCACAGCGCCCCGGGGGACGGGCACCGGGGTCGGCGCGCTGTCCACCGGTGGTGCCTCCCGGTCCACAAGTCGTGCTCGGTTGCCCACAGTGTCGTGCACCGGTGTGCCACCGTGCCTGCGCCCGCCCGGAGACCGGCGTCACACACCGGCCTTGATGCGGACGATGAGGTCGTTGACCTGGTCGAAGATCTGGCGCCTCTCACCCATGAGGGAGGAGATCTTCTCCACTGCGTGCATGACCGTGGTGTGGTCCCGGCCCCCGAACTCGCGGGCGATGGCGGGGTAGGAGTAGTCGGTGAGGTCGCGGAACAGGTACATGCCGACCTGGCGGGCGATGACGAGCGGGCGGCGCCGGCTGGGTCCGCACAGGTCGTCGACGGAGAAGCCGAAGGTGGAGGCGGTGGTCTCGAGGATCTGGCGAGGGGTGATGGGACGAGGTTGGCCGGCCTTCACGATGTCGGACAGGACGTGCTCGGCCAGTTCCCGGGTGAGGGCGAGCCGGTTGAGGCTGCCGTAGGCGGTGACCCGGATGAGGGCCCCCTCGAGCTCCCTGATGTTGTCGGACACGTTGGTGGCGATGAATTCGAGGACCTCGTCGGGCACCGGGGCCGGCTCACGCTCGAGCTTCTTTTGCAGGATGGCCAGACGGGTCTCGAGCTCGGGGGCCTGGACGTCGGTGATGAGGCCGGACAGGAACCGGCTCCGCAGGCGGTCCTCGAGGGTGGCGATGGACTTGGGGGCCCGGTCCGAGGTGATCACCACCTGCTTCGACGCCGCGTAGAGGTGGTTGAAGGTGTGGAAGAACTCCTCCTGGAGCGCTTCTTTGTTCTCCATGAACTGGATGTCGTCGATGAGCAGGACGTCGCACTCGCGGTAGCGGCGCTTGAAGGCCATGTTGGTGTTGTTCCGGATGGCGTCGACGAACTCGTTCAGGAACGTCTCGGTGGAGACGTAGCGGATGCGGCGCCCGGCGAAGTTCTCCCGCACGTAGTTGCCGATGGCGTGCAGCAGGTGGGTCTTGCCGAGGCCGGCGTCCCCGTGGATGAAGAGGGGGTTGTAGGAACGGGCCGGCATCTCGGCCACAGCCAGGGCGGCGGCGTGGGCGAAGCGGTTCGAGGACCCGATCACAAAGGCGTCGAAGGTGTAGCGGACGTCCAGGCCTCCGAGGTCGGGAGGCTCTTCGGGGGGACGCTGACGGCTCACCGTGGCGCGCTGGTTCCGAGCGCCGCCCGTCTCGGCGGGCACGGGGTCGTCGTCGAGCAGGGTGAGCGGGAGCGGGCCTTCGAGGGCGATGGGGGCGACGTCCACCCGCACCTTCACCTCGTGGGCCATGTGCTCGGACACCGCCGCGCCGATGAGCCCGAGGAAGCGGTTCTCCACCCGCTCGCGCACGAGCGTGCTGGGGGCGGTGAGCACGAGAAGATCGCCGTCGAAGGTCTGGGGTGCGAGGCCCGCCAGCCAGGTACGCCACGTGGCGTCGGAGACCTGCTCACGCAGCGTGTCTCCACAACGCTTCCACAGGTGGGTCGTGTCGTTCACCAGGTCCTCCGCCGTCCCGTCGCCAACGCTGTCCACAAGGAGGTCCACATTCTGTGGATTGCTCCGGGATTTTCCGCCGGCAATCATCCGCCGGCTGTCTGGTGGCCCCGGGGAAGGGGGACCCTGTCGCTCCGATACGCCACAGGCGACGCGTCGGCAGGGCCTGAAGGTACACCGGCCGGTCCGGGGCTGCTAGTGGCCGTTGGCCCAGGTGACGCCGGGGCCACCACCCCTCAGCTGGGGTGTTGCCGTCCGGGGCGCATCGAGGATTTGGCACCGGTATTCACCTTTCGACGTCCGCCCTGCCTGGTGGGCCCCGACGGGTCGCGCCTAGCATGGGACGCCAGGCACTCGGGCCGAGCGCGAGCTCGCACGGCGCCCCGGCCGCCGACGCCACTTGCCGCGCCGGCCTCGAGCAAGGACGAGAGGAAATTGAAACGTACGTACCAGCC
The DNA here is from genome assembly GCA_049514335.1 of Acidimicrobiales bacterium. Classification (GTDB taxonomy): domain Bacteria; phylum Actinomycetota; class Acidimicrobiia; order Acidimicrobiales; family UBA8190; genus JBEKVE01. Next base: position 7,588 of record JBEKVE010000048.1, on the reverse strand, counting down.
CAATACGCGCAAACGGGCCAAGAACCACGGTTTCAGGCACAGGATGTCCACGCGCGCCGGCCGAGCCATCCTCCGGTCCCGCCGGCTCAAGGGCCGCCACCGCCTGTCGGCGTGAGAGCGGTCGGGCTCGGATGGCATGGCGCATCCGGGACCGGTCCACGTTCGATGTCCTGCGGCGCCAGGGTCGGCGCAGCCGGCGCGGGCACGTCACCGTCACCTACGCGGCCGTCGGCGACGAGCCCGTGGCCAGGGTGGCCTACGCCGTCGGGCGCCGGGCCGGCGGGGCGGTGGACCGCAACCGGCTCCGTCGACGCCTCCGTGCGGCGGTGTCCGACATCGTCGGATCGCTGCGGCCCGGCGCTTACCTGGTGTCGGCGGGGCGTGACACGGCCCGCCTCCCCTTCGAGGATCTGAAAGCAGACGTGACAGCAGCGATGAAAGCCGCATCGGAGGTCGCAAGACCGTGAGCGTCGTCACCACGACGTCTGAGCGCGCGCGGACGGACACTCTTCGTCCAGAAACGAGCAGGCTGGCGCGGATCCTGGTGCGGGTGGTCCGCTTGTACCAGCTGGCCAGGGGAAGCCGGCCCTCGCCGTGCCGGTACCTGCCCACCTGCTCGGAGTTCGCGGCGGAGGCGATCGAGCGCCACGGCGCAGGCCGGGGGGCGTGGCTGGCGCTGCGCCGGGTGCTGCGGTGCCACCCCTGGGGCGGGCGGGGCGTCGACCCCGTTCCGGACTGAGGCCCCGATGACCCGACGAGTGGAGCGGTGATCCCCATGGACATCCTGGGCAGCACCATCGGGCAGATCTTCCAGCCTCTGTACGAGGCCCTGGCGTACACGATGGCGTTCTTCTACGCCCTCATCCCCAACTTCGCCGTCGCCATCGCCCTGCTGACGGTGGCGGTGATGGCCGTCACCGCGCCCCTCACGGTCAAGAGCACCCGCTCCACCATCGCCATGCAGCGCCTGGCGCCGGAGATGAAGAAGCTCCAGCAGAAGTACAAGGGCGACAAGGCGACCCTCAACGAAGAGATGATGCGGCTCTACAAAGAGCACAACATCAATCCGGCCGGTGGCTGCCTGCCGATGCTCATCCAATTGCCCGTCTTCGTGGTCCTCTATGGCGTGATCCGTGGACTCACCAATACGATCACTGTGCGGGGAAAAATAATAGCCAAGCCCCGCTACATATCCAGCCACACCCACCTGTACAAGGATTTGATCGCCGCCCACGGCCACATGAAGGCGTTCGGCCTGGACCTGGCAGACACCCTGTTCACGCACCATACGCCGGCCGGATACATCCCCTACGGGGCCATCATCGCCGTCGCCATCGGGTTGCAATACTTCCAGATGCGGCAGCTGAACAGCAGGAACCCGGCGGCGGCCCAGGCCAATCCACAGATGCAAATGATGCAGCGGTATATGCCGCTCATCTTCGCCGTCATTTACATCCGGATCGCCGCTGGGGTGAACATCTATTTCGTCATTTCCAGCCTGTGCCGTATCGGTATCCAGGAGGCGATCTTCCGGTCGGGGATCCTCGACAAGCCCCAGGCCCGGCGCGAAGGGGTGCTTCCGGCCCGGGGAGGTGGCGCCGCGCCGCGCCGTACGCTCATGGAGCGCCTGGCGGACGCCCAACAGCGGGCTCTCGACCAGCAAAAGGCCAGGCAGGCAGGTCTTCAGGCGGATATGGACACGGCGCGGAGAGAAGCCCCGAAGCGCCCGGCAGGTGGTACCGCAAAGCCGGCGTCCTCCGGCCCCAAGGAGCTCGGACCCGGTGCCGCCGAGCGTCCCACCGGCAACGGCAAGGCGTCTTCACCGGGCGGGTCCACCTCGGGCGCCTCCGACAAGGCCGGCGGCAGTGAAACCTCCGCAGCGAGAGCCCCCAAGAGCGGGGACCGGCCGGGCGGAACGCCACGTCGGCCTCCCCCGTCGGGCACGAAGAGCAACGGCTCAGGCACGAACGGCAGAGCAGGACAGTCGGGGGGCTCCAACGGCAAGGCGGCGGGGAACGGCGCATCCCCAGCGACGCCGCCCGGCCAGGGCCACCCCCGTTCGGCTCGCAAGCGTCCCAGAAAGGCTCGTTGATGGAGTGGGTCGAGACGACCGGTAGGACGATCGAGGAGGCCAAGGACGCGGCCCTGGACCAGCTGGGCGTGGACGAGACCGACGCCGAGTTCGTCGTGGTCACAGAGCCCAAGGTGGGTCTGTTCGGGCGCACCCGGGGCGAGGCCAGGGTCCGGGCCAGGGTCCGGCCCACGAGCCCCCGGCCCAAGCGGACACGGACGCGGCGTCAGGGTGAACAGCGCTCCTCGGGTGGACGAGGCGGTTCGAGGCCGCGCGCCACTGCCAGCACCGCCGGTGTGGCGGTGGCCGAATCCGGCTCGGCCGGAGAGGTCGATGAAGACGCGACCGAGGCCACACCCGGCGGGGGCAACGGCGCAGGACCCTCCCGCAACCGCAACCGCAGGTCACGTTCGCGGGGAGGGGCCCGGTCCGGCAATCGGACGGGCGGGGGAGAAGGACGACCGGAGGGGGCGGGCGGGGACGAGTCGAATACGTCCCGGACCTCCACCACGGGGAGAAGGACCCGGGAGTCCGGGCCGACCAAGGAGGAAGCTGTGGGCGAAGTGCTATCGCTCGAGGAGCAGGGCGAGGCGGCGAAGGACTTCGTGGCCGGCCTGGTTCAGGAGCTCGGACTGGACGCCGAGGTGTCCTCGAGGATGCTCGACGAGGACACGGCCGAGGTGGTCGTGGACGGTCAGGAGCTCGGGCTCCTCATCGGTCCTGGCGGCGCCACGCTGGGGGCCCTCCAGGAGCTGGCCCGCACGTTCGTGCAGAAGCGCACGGGTGGTCAGAGCAGTCGGATCATGGTCGACGTGGCCGGGTACCGGGCCAAGCGGGCCGCCGCCCTGCAGCGCTTCACCCGCCAGATCGCCGAGGAAGTCCTGGCCGCAGGGGGTGAGCGGGCGCTCGAACCCATGTCGGCGTCCGATCGCAAGGTGGTCCACGACACCGTGAACGACATCGACGGACTCTCCACCCGCTCTGAGGGTGAAGACCCTCGCCGCTACATCGTGATCTCGGTCGACCAGTCGACCCGGTCCGACGGGGCGGTCGATGCAGGTGACGAGGAGCCTGAAGAGGCAGTCGAGGCCTGACGGCCGAACCCCAGGGGGTCCCCGAGGCCGCCAGCAGTCCGGTGAGCCCCGACCCCCCGCCCGGGACAGGCGCCACCGGCGCCGCAGTGCCTGAAGCCGTTCCTGCCCAGCTCGTGGCAGTGCTGGAGGAGGCACGCATCCGTCGCCTCCTCGGTCCCATGCCCCTGGCGGAGCAGGTGACCCACGCCCGGGGATTCAGCCAGGTGGCAGGCCGGGCGCCTCACCGGTGGATGGACCTGGGATCGGGCGGCGGAATCCCGGGTCTCGTACTGGCCTGGCTGTGGCCCACATCTGCCGCTGTCCTTCTCGACTCGGCGGCGCGCCGGGTGCAGTTCCTGGTCGAAGCGGTGGGCACGCTGGGATGGGAGGAGCGCGTGTCCGTGGTGCAGGCCCGTGCCGAGGATGCGGGACGGGATCCATCTTTACGTGGATCATTCGACCTGGTCGTAGCCCGTTCGTTCGGCGCCCCCGCTGTCACCGCAGAGTGCGCCGCACCGCTCCTCTGCGTCGGGGGGCGTCTGGTCGTGTCGGAGCCTCCCGACGAGGACCGCGTGGAGCCCAGCCCCGTGACCAGGGACAGCTCGGTCGGGCGGCTTCTCCGATGGCCGCCGGAACCCCTGGCTCAGTTGGGTCTCGAGCCGGTCGAGCTGGTCCGTCATCGATTCGGATACGAGGTGCTGCGCCAGATCGGGCTGTGCCCCGAACGCTTCCCTCGCCGAGCCGGCATGGCTGCAAAACGGCCGCTCTACCGCTCGGGCACCTGACGCACCGAGCAGCGTCATCGAGCGCCGCAGCAGCGTTCTCCCAGCTCAAGCGGCCCTTGAGGGATATGTTCCACGTGAATCCTTACGGTGAAACACCCCACGAGCTCATGTGAGCGGTGGTTCCCAGGCCGCGTTGTTTCACGTGATACCTTACGGTGAAACACCCCAGAAAAGGCCGGTCCGGAAGATGGCGGAGGGACTCTCGTGCCCAGCGAACTCGAACAAGGAATCCTCGTCGGACTGCTGGTGGGAGAGGGCCACTTCGGTGGTGACGGTCGCCAGCCCCAGATCACCCTGCGGATGCACGTCAGGCACGAGGCGCTGTTCCGCTGGTTGGAGCGGACATTTCCGGGCGGCAAGCTCTACGGCCCGTATCACCATGACGGTCGCCACTACTACCAGTGGATGGTGCGCGGCACGTACCTGCGGGACACGGTGATGCCCATTCTGCGAGCACACCTGTCCCCTGAGCTGGACGGACACAGCTTCGGGCGCCTGGAGGAGATGGCCGAGCGCTACGCCACCCGGCTCCGCGTTGCGGACGTGCCGGATCCGGACACGCAGGGTTCTGACGTCGGCGCCTGACGATGGGTGAGGCCTGGACGGCGGCCCCACGGGGACGCCGCGACCCGAAAATCGGCCGAAACCAGCGCGAATCCCACCCACGACTCTTGACCCCGATGCGGCGGATGGGGAGGATGGGGGACCGAACGCCAGGAGCACCGGGAGGGCTGACCGTGCGCGTCCGTATCCGAGGTAGGGACCACCGGCCTGACCAGGCCAAAGAGTGGTCCGAGGGGCCTGCCGGGGCCGATACCTCTTCTCCGGAGGATCCTGTGGCCATGGCCGACACCCTGTACGAGGACGCGTCGGGCGACGCGGACGCGGTCCGGGAGCCGGTGGCCGAGTCAGTTGTCGCGGTCACTGGGGCTGAAGAGGTCACAGTGGTCGTGGACGAGGTGGTCGTGGACGAGGTGGTCGGAGTGCCGGAGGGCGAGACCGCGGCGGGTCAGCCGGTTCGACGCTCGACCCCACCCTCTCCCCGCCCTCTCGACTGGTCCGACGTGCCGACCTCCGAGCAGGCAGCCGAGGGTGACGCGTATGTACCGCGTCCCGTTCCCCGCAGACCTCGACCCCCAAGGCAATGCCACCACGGGCCTGGGTATCGACGGCCGGTCCTTCGAACTGTCGATGTACGACGTGGTCATGCGGGACGCCAAGCTCGAGGACGCCATCGAGCCCACCAGTATGAAGAACCTGTTCGTCGCCCCGGCCACCATCGACCTGGCCGGAGCCGAGATCGAGCTGGTCCCCACCTTCAGCCGGGAGCTGCGTCTGCGGCGAGCCCTCGAATCTGTGATCGACGACTTCGACTACATCCTGATCGACTGTCCCCCGTCGCTGGGCCTGATCACCATCAACGGCCTGGCCGCCGCCCACGAGGTGCTCGTCCCCATCCAGTGCGAGTACTACGCCCTCGAGGGTCTGGGCCAGCTGCTGCGGAACGTCCACCTGGTGCAGTCGAACCTCAACGAGAAGCTCGAGGTGACGACGATCGTCCTCACCATGTACGACGGGCGCACCAAGCTGGCCGAGCAGGTGGCCGAAGAGGTCCGAGCCCACTTCGGCCCCAAGGTGTGCAGGAACGTGATCCCCCGGACGGTGCGCATCTCCGAGGCACCGTCCTTCGGACAGCCGATCACGGCGTTCGACCCCAGCTCGCGTGGGGCCATCGCCTACCGGGAGCTAGCCAAGGAGGTCAGTGGTGGCGCGTCGTAGCGGACTGGGCAAGGGTCTCGGGGCCCTCATCCCCACCGAGGCCAAGGACCGGGGGTCGGTCCTCCGGGTGGTCTCGATGACCAGCATCCGGCCCAATCCCCTGCAACCCCGGACCCGGTTCGACGAAGAGGCCATGACGAGCCTGGCGTCGTCGATCCGCGAGGTGGGGGTCCTCCAACCCATCCTGGTCCGCGAGATCGGGGAGGACGAGTACGAGCTCATCGCCGGCGAACGTCGTTGGCGGGCGGCCCGGCGGGCGGGCTTGCAGACGATGCCGGTCCTGGTGCAGAGCGCCACGGACGTCCACAGTCTCGAGCAGGCGCTGGTGGAGAACCTCCACCGCGAAGACCTCAACCCTCTCGAGGAGGCCGGGGCCTTCCAGCAGCTCGTGGACGAGTTCGGCTACACCCACGAGCAGGTGGCGGCGCGGGTGGGCAAGAGCCGCACGGTCGTGACCAACACCCTCCGGCTTCTCCAGCTGCCCGCCGGTGTGCAGCGGGCCCTGGCGGACGGCGTCCTCTCGGCCGGGCACGCCCGGGCTCTTCTGGGTACGCCGGACCGCAGCTTCCAGGAGGACATGGCCAAGCGGGCCGTGGCCGAGGGCCTGACGGTGCGGGCCGTCGAGGAGGTGGTCCGCCGGCACGCCGCCGGAGCCGAGGCGGACGCCGAGTCGACCGGTGCGGCCACCAACGGCATGGGCGGCTCTCCCCAGGACACCGTCCAGACCGGTCCGGGCACCACGCCGGGGACGGTGCGTCGCCGCCTTCCTGCGCCGGGGGTGCTCGAGCTCGAGGACCTGCTCTCCAACCACCTCAACACGCGCGTGAAGGTCGAGATGGGAGCCAAGCGGGGCCGCGTGGTCATCGACTTCGCGACCCTCGAGGACCTCGAGCGCATCTACAAGCTGATGGTTGGGGCTCCCGTCACCTGATCGAATGGATTTCGGCACCCTGCGTGGTCAAGTTTGGAGTTCAAAATCCCAGGCCAGGGTACTGTTACCACGGTCCGTGACCAGCTAAACGTCCACGTCATGTCCAGGCGATCCACAACCTGTGCACGAGGTTGTGGACAACTGCACCGGCGGATGGCAGGGGGGCGTCGCCGGAGCCCACGGAACGGTGGGATCGATCGAGGGTCTGATCGGCGGGGCTAGTCGACGGGGGTGGCGGCCCAGGCGATCAGGGCCTGGACCAGTGCTTCGGCCAGGGCGTCGGCGTGGCGCACCACCAGGGAGGGTGGACCCACCTCGCACAGGACCGCCGGCATCCGGGTCTCGCGCAGCACCGGCAGCGCCATCCCCTCCACCCCGCCGGCCGGGACGCCGAGGGCAGCGCCGGCCAGGGTGTGCACCAGCTCGGCCAGGTGCCGGCCACCGGCGGACTCGTAGCGGAAGCCCGAGTAGTAGGCGACTGAGCACCGGGAGTGGGCGGGGTCGATGCGGAGACCGACGTAGACGTCGACCCGCGCCGCGTTGGCCGCCGCCGCCTGCATGGAACCGTCGTGGTGGAGCACCGGCACCACCTGGGCGCCGGTCACCGACAGGTGGCGCCGCACCGCCGCCACCAGGGCGTCGAGACCACCCTCCTCCCCGATGGCGATGCGCCGGCCCAGCAAGGTGCGCGGCGCGTGGCGCAGGAGGTCGCGGTCGCGCACCGCACTCACGAGCTCGGCGTCTGCGTGGCGGGGCGTGACCCGCCGCAGCTCGAGGAAGGTGGATGCCCCCAGGATCCCGTCCACCGGCAGGCCGGTGTTGCGCTGGAAGTCGGCCAGAGCCTTGGACGTGAGCTCACCGAAGATGCCGTCCACGCGTCCGGTGTCGAACCCCAGGGCGGAGAGGCGTCGTTGCAGGTCAGCGACGTCGTCGCCGCGCAACATCGGCC
>JBEKVE010000047.1:0-18417 GCA_049514335.1 Acidimicrobiales bacterium | reverse complement strand
TCGGCCGGCACCGAGGAGCCCGTGTCCTACGTCAACGCCCCCCAGCTGGCGCGCGAGCGTGGCCTGGAGTGGCGGGAGTCGTCGACCTCCACGGCGCGCGACTACGTGAACCTCATCACCATGCGATCCCCGTCGCACTCGATCGCGGGCACACTGTCGGGGGCACGTGCCGAGGCCCGCATCGTCCTCGTTGACGACCACGCCGTCGAGGTGCCTCCGGCCGAGCACATGCTCATCGTGCGCAACGACGACCGGCCCGGGATGATCGGTGTGGTGGGTACGGTGCTCGGTGAAGCGGACGTGTCGATCTCGTCCATGGACGTCGATCCGTCGCGCACCGGGGGGACGGCACTGATGGTGCTCTCCACCGATCACGCCATCCCCGACGAAGCCTTCGACCGCCTGCGCGGCACCGAGGGCATCCTCGACATCCACCGCATCACCTGCGTCTGAGCCGCCCCCCGCCCGGGGTGGGCATTAGCCTTCGGGGATCGGCAGCGATCCCGACCCGGCACCCCAGGGTGACAGGGACGTCGTGGAGGCGGCGCGGCGCGGTGACCGCCGGGCGCTCGAGGTCCTCCTGACGACCCACTACGACCGCGTGCACGCCCTGTGCCGGCGGATGCTCGGCAACGACGCCGACGCCCTCGACGCCACGCAGGACGCTCTGCTGGCGGCGGTCAAGGGACTCAGCCGCTTCGACGGGCGATCTGCGTTCGGCACCTGGCTGTACCGGATCGCGACCAACACCTGCATCGACGAGCTGCGTCGTCGTCGGCGCCGCCCCGTGGTCGGGTTCATCCGAGGCGGGGGCTCCGGCGGGGGCTCCGGTGCGGGGCGTGACGGTGCGGGGCGTGACGGTGACGGAGGCGTGGACTTCGACCTGATCCCGCCCGGCGGGACGGTGGTGAGCGGCCAGGGCTTCGGGGACCGGGACCCGGCCGACGTGGCGGCGGCCCGGGTGGATGTCGACGCCGCCTTGCGGGAGCTGCCCCTCGAGTTCCGCACCGCGGTGGTGCTGCGAGACGTGTGCGATCTCCCCTACGAGGAGATCGCCGAGATCCTGGACGTTCCCGTCGGCACCGTGCGTTCGCGCATCGCCCGGGGCCGTGCCGCCTTGGCGGCAGGGGCCGTCCCCGGGAACCGGCCCGGGGGTCCAGGCGTCCAACCCAACAGGACGACCGACCAGGCCACGACTGACCAGGCCACGACCGACCAGGAAGAGCACACCCCATGACCGTACGGCACCTCACGGACGAGCAGCTGTCGGAGCAGCTCGACGGTGCGCCGGTCCGTCCCGGAGCCCCCGGAGCCCCCGGAGCCCCCGGAGCCCCCGGAGCCCCCGGAGCCCCCGACCAGGTGCCGACCCACCTGGCCGGCTGTGAAGAGTGCCGGGAGCGGCTGCAGGCCCTGGCGGGGGCGCGGGACCTCGTCCGCACACCCGTGGCACCGGTCTCTCCGTCGGTCCGTGCCAGCGCCGTGGCCGCTGTCCTGCAGGCGGCCGCCGAGGCGGACGAAGTGGTGGAGGTGGACGCGGTGGTCCCCAATCGGTTCGCCCCGGCGGGAGTCGGACGTCCCTGGTTGCCGCTGCGCCCGCGGGTGCTGGCTGGCGCGGCGGCGGTGGTCGTGGTCCTGGCGTGCGCCGTGGCCGTCCCCGTGGCGCTGTCGCACTCGACCGCCACGTCCAACGAGAGCGCCACGGGGGCGTCGCGGTCCCACGCAGCGGCCCCCAGCGCGCCGTCGACGGGGCAGGGCATTGGCGGGGCCGGCTCGGCCCGGGCCCCCGGCACCCCTGGCGCGACGGGCACCGCCACGGGGGAAGGGTCCGGCATCGGCGGCGTGCCCGCCGGTGCGGCGTCGACCGTTGTCCCCGGGTCAGCCGTCGCTCCGGGTTCGGCTGTCGCTCCGGGTTCGGCTGTCGCCGTGCCGCCGTCCGCTGTCGCCGTGCCGCCGTCAGCGCAAAGCGCACCTCCCACGACCGGAGTGGGACCTACGGTCGCCGGACCGGGACTGGGGACGAGCGCCCCTCGAGGTGTCGTGGCCTTGAGGACGGTGCGCTCCGTCGGTGCACTGCGGTCTCAGGCCTCATCGATGCAGAAGCGAGGGGCGCGGATCACGGCCGCGACCGAATCGGCCTTCGAGCGGTGCGTGGCCCGTGCCGCCGCGGCAGCCGGTGGTGGCCGGGCTCCCGAGCATCTGGCCACGGCCACCGTGGGCCGGACCCCGGCGCTCGTCTACCTCTTCGGTGCGACCGGTGCGTCCGGTGCGTCCGGTGCGCCGGCGTCCCGGGCCAGCGTCGTCGTGGCGACCGCCCTGCGGGGCTGCCGCGTGCTCGGCACCGTCGTGCTCTGACCGCACCCGTGTCGAAGCGGAGCCCGGCGCGTACTGTGTGACGATGGAACCCGCCCCGGAGCTCGCGCTGCTGATGGAGCGCATGTACCGGTCGTTCGACACCTACGACACCGACACGTTCATGGACGGCATCTCGCGTCAGCCGGGAACGACCGTGATCGGGAGCGCGCCCGACGAGTGGTGGGTCGGAAGGGACACCATCGCCGCACTCATTCGGGTGCAGTTCAGCGAGATGCCGCCATGCCATTTCGACATCGAGGAGGTCGACGCCTGGAAGGAAGGCTCGGTCGGCTGGGTCGTGAGCCGGGCCACCATGGTGATCGAAGACATGCCATCGGTCGCCACCAGGTCGACGCTCGTGGTGCGAGAGGAAGGCGCCCACTGGCGAATCGTGCACTGGCACATCTCCATGCCCGTCGCCAACGAGGAGTCCCTGGGAGTGGATCTCACCACGGCCGTCGAGGAGATCTTGACCATGGTGCAGGACGAACCGCCGCCCACGATGGCCATGGCGCCCGACGGCACGGTCACGATCATGTTCACCGACATCGAGGGATCGACGACGCTCATGGAGTCACTCGGCGAACCGCGCTGGCTCGAGCTGCTCGACTGGCACGAGGGAATCGTGAGGCAGCAGACCGGGCTGTTCGGGGGCACGGTGGTGAAGGGCCAGGGCGACGGGTTCATGCTGGCTTTCTCGGCGGCGGGGGCGGCGGCGGCGTGTGCGGTCGCGATCCAACGCTCCTTGAGCTCGGGATGGACAGGCATTCCGGTGGCGGTACGGGTGGGCATGCACAGCGGCAACGCCAAGGTCGAGGGTGGCGACTTCTTCGGGCGGACCGTCGTCATCGCCGCCCGGATCTCGAGCGCCGCCTCGGGCGGGGAGGTCCTGGCCTCACAGGTCGTCCAGGAGGCCCTGGGGGGCGCTTTCCCGGTGGGCGAGGCGCGGGCGCTCACACTGAAGGGCCTGGCCGGCCACCACTCGGCCTTCCCGGTCCTGTGGCAGTGACGGCAACGCGCCGACGACCTCCCGAACCATAAGACGACCGGGGTCGCCGGAACGGCGGCGGGCACGGGTCGCAGGCATGGGTGGCTGTGGCGCAGCCCGGCGGGTGACCGACGGTAGCGTCGGGGAATGAGTGATTCGAAGCCCTACGAGCTGCGCGTGCCGTTGGAAGCCGCCTTCGACGCGTCCATCGGATTCGTCGTCCATGATGGCGACGAGATCGGTCGCTGCTCGGGGCACCTCCCGGTGCGCCCTCAGGTGTGCCAGCCGTTGGGCATGATCCACGGCGGCGTCTATGCGGCGATCGCCGAGACGCTTGCCTCCACGGGTACCGCCCACGGCGTCTACGCCTCCGGTGGGGGAGCGCTCGGCATGTCGAACAACACGAGCTTCCTCCGGCCCATCACGAAGGGGACCGTCCACGGGACGGCCGTGGCGATCCACAGGGGCCGCACGAGCTGGGTCTGGGACGTCGAGATGCGCGACGACGAGCAGCGGCTGTGCGCGACCTCTCGCGTCACCATCGCCGTCCGCCCGCGGTCGGAGATCCGATGACCGGCGCCTTCTCTCACCCTTCGGTGACGGTGCCTCCCGCGATGATCGCCAGCTCGGCATGCGCCATGTGCTCCTCGCCCGGGCCATCGGCGACGTCGGCAGCGGCCGGAATGAACAGCGTGGCGATGACGGCCGCCAGCGTCACAGCTGCCAGGAAAAGGAAACCGTCGGTGTAGCCGGATTCCGCCGGCCGCCCACTGTGAAGGAGCGTCGACGTCACGATGCTCGACATCACCGCTGCCCCCACCGCACCGCCGATGGTTCGGATGTTGGCGTTCATTCCGCTGGCCACGCCGGTCTGGGCGGGTGGCACGGCGTGCACGATCAGGTTCGACATGGCCGAGAACGCCAGTCCCAGTCCCACACCCAGCAGGGTGCTCGCCAGGTAGATCTCCCACCGGTGGCTGTGGGCCAGCGCCAGGTTGACGTAGGCCGCGCACGACACGATGGCCCCGACCACGAGAGCGGCCTTCGATCCCACGAGGGCGGCAATTCTTCCGGCCAGCAGCCCGAAGACGAACATGGCGGCGGTGAGCGGCAACAGGAACAGGCCGGACTGGACCACGCCCGCTCCGAAGCCGTAGCCGGCGGAGGTCGGCGTCTGGAGGAACTCGGGGAGGAACGCCATCACCGAATACATCCCCACGCCGAAGAGAAATGCCACCACGTTGTTCGTCCACACCGCCGGCACGCGCATCATGTGCATGTCGATGAGTGGCTGGCGTGAACGCAGCTCGACCGCCACCCAAGCGCCCGCCAGGAGCAGGGCCAGGGCGAAAAGACCGAGGACACTGAGCGAGGCCCAACCCCAGCTCGGTGCCTCGCTCACCCCGAGCAGCAGGGCGACGAGCCACCCCGACAGGAGGACTGCCGCCGTCCAGCTGACGCGTCCGGGCGTGCGGAGGGGGGACTCCGGAACGAAGAGCTGGGCGCAGATCGTGGCGATCACGATGATCGCCAGGGGGAACCAGAAGAGCCAGTGGAAGTCGAGGTGCAAGATGATCGGGCCGGCGATGACCAGGCCGATGCCGCCCCCGACCGCTGTCAAGGCGGCGATGATCCCCACGCCAGTGGGAACCTTCGCCACGGGGAACTCGTCGCGGATGATGCCGAAAGAGAGAGGTAGGACGCCTCCACCGATTCCTTGGATGGCCCGACCGACGATGAGGACACCGATCGAGTGTGCGAGGCCCGCCACAGCAGAGCCGGCCGCCAGTGCGGCGAGCGTGGCGACCAGCATGCGCTCTTTCCCCACCATGTCACCGATGCGGCCCATGATGGGCGTGAAGATCGAGGCGGACAGCAGATACACGGTCACGACCCAGGTGACCGTGTTCTGCGAGGTGTGCAGCGCGTGCTGGATCGTGGGCAACGCCGGGATGACGAGCGACTGCAGCAGCGAGTACGCCGTCACCCCGAGGAGAAGGGTCACGAAGGTGAGCCGGTAACTCGCTCGTTCGAGTGGTCTCGTCACCCCGGGTTGTCCCCCTGCGTTGGGCGCGATCGCCTTCGACGCCGCATCCGGCGCCTGGACCTTAACCCGGGGTGGGGTCGTGACGGCGCTGGAGCCGTTCGGGGCGCTCGAGTGGCGACGTCAGGCGGGGTTGACGGCGTGACGCCGACGACGCCGAAGGCGGCTGGCGACGAGCCACACGATTGCCGCCAGCACGACGGCGGGGAGCAGCCAGCCGGCGGCCACGGCGAGGCCGTCCAGCACAGCCAGGGAGTTGTGCCGGAGGTAGTGCCATGCCTTCACGACGGCGTCGGCCTTGGCGTGTTCGGCCGGCGCTGTCGCGGGCGGGAGGACGGGGGCGGTCAGACCGACCGTAATGGTGGCGAGCGCAGCCGAACCCTCAAGGACGGTTTGCTCGTTCTGTAGCTGTTGCAGCTGGTTCTCGACCGGGAAGAGTTGGTCCTCGATCTGGAGGAAGGTATCGATGGTGCCGGCCTGGGCGAGCTTGGACTCCAGGAGGGCGACCTCTTGCTGGAGCACCTCCAGGCTGCCGTCGTTGGCCGCTACCTCGTCGGTGACGTCTTTGCCGGCGATCTCCTGGCTCGTCACGCGCCCGTCGGCGGAGAGCGCAGAGATGGCCGTGCCGAAGTCGACGGCGACGACGTGGATGACGATGCTCCCCGACACCGGACCATGGCCGGTCGTCCCACCGGTCATCGACGAGCTCTCGACGTACCCCCCGTCCGCGCTGGCCAGGGTCGTGATGTCGTTGAGCGTCCGGCGCACCGAGCCTGCTCCCACCCTGAGGTCGACCGTGGCGGTGCGGACGATCTGGGGAGTGGTGGGAAACACCGGAACGGCGGGGAGGGCGACGGTCGAGGGTGCAGCACCCGAGGGGCTCGAGGCCGAGGGTGCGCCCGAGTCGCCGGCGCTCGACGCCACCGCCGGCGTCCCCGCCACACCGGAACCGCTCGCCGGGATGGTGGGGACGCCCTCAACGCCCGATGCCACCGCGCCCAGCCCAGCGTGTTGGGCGACGTGGATGGACGGTGTCGATGGGACCGATCGACCCGAGACGGTCGACGCCGGCGCCGTACCCCCGATCAGGATGCGCCCCAGAACCGTGGCACCGACGAGCGCCACGGCGACGGCTCCCACCACGATTCGCGTCTTCACCGTGCGCCTGCCGACCTCGCCCATGTGCCCCTCCTCGCCGAACGCACCTCGCTGGGTGCGGCGGGACCGGTGCGGCACCGCGGCGATTTGGACGACGGACGACCTGACGCAGTTCCCGACGAGGACGTTGGCACCGACCTCGCCCCGGTCGGGCCCGCCGGGGGAACTCCTCCCAGCCACGACCGAGCCATCCGTCGGGCTCGGCGGGCCCCGCCGGGGCCGACACTGGCTTTCCGGTCGGTGCCTCAGCCGTCGACGGGGAGCGCCGATCCGTTCGGTGGCTGGCGCCCGGGAGCCGGGGGGACCGGCGGCCATGTGTCGAAGCTGCCGCCCCGGAGGCCCTCGCCCGGGGCCTTCGTCAGCCGGCCCAGTGCCGCCCGACCGACAGCCACGACCACGGCGGCGACGCCGGCCCGGAGCACGAGCCGACCGATGCCGCGGGTGACCCTTCTCATGGTGCGGAGCGTAGATCGCCGTTGGCACGACGGCTCGCGTCCCGGTGTGTCCTTGACCCGGACGCGATCCTTTGACACGATGGGGAGGTCATGCGTTCGCCCCTCCACATCGACACCCTGCTCCTTACCTGACGGCGAGCGCCCCATCGCGCTCGCCGATCCGCCCCCTGTGCCTCAGGCCAGGGGGTTTCTTCTTGGCAGCGCACGGTTCCAGTTCGACACACAACCGCACCGATCGACCAGCACAGGACAGCAGCACAGGACAGCAGCACAGGACAGCAGCACAGGACAGCAGCACAGGACAGCAGCACAGGACAGCAGCATCCCGAACGTGACGAGAGTGAGGACATGGCGATGAGCAAGAGGCCCACCCCCAACGCCGCACCGTCGGCGTTGCCTTCCCCCGCCCCCCGGGCATCGGGCGAACTGCGCACCGACCCCGGGCACCTCATCGTGTTCGACACGACCCTGCGCGACGGCGAGCAGTCTCCGGGGATCTCCCTGGACGCGGCCGAGAAGCTTGAGATCGCCGAGCAGTTGGCCAGGGTGGGGGTCGACTACATCGAGGCCGGCTTCCCGGTGGCGAGCCAGGGTGACTTCGAGGCCGTGCAGGCCATCGCCCGCAGCGTCGGCAACCAGGCCGACGCCCCTGCCATCTGCGGCTTGTCACGTACCCAACTCTCCGACGTCGACCGGTGCTGGGACGCCCTGCGCGACGCCGCCCGCGCCCGCATCCACGTATTCATCTCGACGAGTCCCCAGCACATGGAGCACATGCTCAAGATGACGCGCGAGCAGGTGCTGGCCGAGACGAGGGGTGGGGTGGCCCGCGCTCGCGAGCACACCGACGATGTCGAGTTCAGCCCTCAGGACGCCACCCGGACCCCCATGGACTTCATGCTCGAGGTCCTCGTCGCCGCGGTGGAGGCCGGGGCCACCACCCTCAACATCCCCGACACCGTCGGCTACGGCATTCCGTGGGACTTCGGTGCCCTTCTCCAGCACATCCGCAAGCAGGTGCCCGGTGACTACCTCCTGTCCACCCACTGCCACAACGACCTCGGGCTGGCCACGGCGAACACCCTCGCCGGGGTGCAGGCGGGCGCACGCCAGGTGGAGGTGTGCGTGAACGGCCTGGGCGAGCGAGCCGGAAATGCCGCCCTCGAAGAGGTGGTCATGGCGCTGAAGATCCGATCCGACCAGTTCCCGGGCGTGACCACAACGGTGCGCACCGAGGAGCTGGCCCGCGCCTCGCGGCTCGTGGCGCGGCTCACCGGGTATCCCGTGCAGTACAACAAGGCGGTGGTCGGTCGGAACGCCTTCGCCCACGAGTCGGGCATCCACCAGCACGGGGTCCTGGCCGACCGTTCGACGTACGAGATCATCGACGCCGCCACCGTCGGACAGGTCGGCCGCCAGATCGTGCTGGGCAAGCACTCCGGCCGGCACGCCTTCGCCAACACGCTCGACAAGATGGGAATCCACATCCAGGGGGACGGCCTCAACCAGGCCTTCACCCGCTTCAAGGAGTTCGCCGACCGCAAGGTCGAGATCACCGAGGCGGACCTCGAGGCCATCGTGGCCGAGGAGCTCGGACAGGACCTGGTGGAAGGGTTCCAGCTCGAGGCGCTCGAGGTGGCGGGTGGCACGGTCGGCATGCCACGGGCGCGTGTGGTCGTGAGCAGGTCTGGGGACAAAGTCGAGGCGTCGGCCGAGGGCAACGGCATGATCGATGCTGCGTGCACGGCCATCCGGTCGGCGACCGGAGTGGAGTCGAGGCTCATCGGATTCAACGTGTCCTCCGTGACGGGAGGTGTGGACGCGTTGGGCGACGTGGTCGTCCAGCTCGAGGACGACGGGTTGAAGGTATCTGGTCGGGGAGTGTCCACGGACGTCGTCGAGGCGTCAGCGCGGGCTTACCTGGCCGCGGTCAACCGCCTGGTGCGCATCCGGGCCCGCAACGAAGAACGCGACGTCGAGATCGGACCGTGACAGTCCGGCGGCGCGCTCTCTAGCTGCGGGTGGCGTGTCCCTGAGGGTAGCGAGCAGCGGGTGCGTCCCTCATACGTGCAGGGTGTGATTGGACGACACAGGGCGTCGCCTCCCGCGTGCGGAGGTTCGACAAGATCGTCCGACGATGCAGTTCCCGGTGGCCTCCGCCAACCTTCACATTCGTCGTCCCGCGGGCCACAGATCGCACGTCGGCGCCTCGACACCACCCCCGAGCCCTTCAACAGATGGTCCGAAGGCATTCACGCATCGCCCGTTATCTTCCATTCCCAAGTCAGTCAGGATCCTCAGGTGGTGGGCAGCAGACTGGCGCAGTGACTGCACTTTCTCGCTGCCAGGGGCAGGCCGTCGGAGAGGCACTCCGGACAGGTCTTGGTGTCCGCCGGAGGACCAAAGACGGTTGTCCCGTGCTTGGCCATGTACGAACGGAAGGGAACAACGAGGACGAAGTAGATGACTGCCATGAAGATGAGGAAGTAGACGATGGCCGAGATGAAAGACCCCAGGTCGATTCGCTGGCCATTGATGGTCCATCCCAAACCCTCAGACGTCTTCCCCCCGCCTTCGGCCGCATTGACCAACGGCGTGATGACCGAGTCGGTGAACGCCTTGATCAGTGTGCTGAAGGCGAGCGCAACCACCAGGCCAACAGCAATGACTATCAACTCACCTTGCATCAGAAAGTTCTTGAATCCCCTAAGCACGGGCCGACCTCCCTGTCTGTGAGACCTTATGGATGGGACCCTACTCCGCACTCCAACTCGAGGCGCTCGTTCGAACGCGCGCCCGGCGCAGACGGTCGAGCCCGGGAGCTACATGGGGAATGCGGTTGGAGATCTGGCTCGGAGATCTCGGACGGTGATCTCGGTCGGGCATCTCGGTGGCGGGAACCGAACCGGTCGACCGGTCCCGTCGATCGGCGGTCGGTCGCGCTCGTGGTCGTGTCGTGGAGGGTGGTCCCGACCCGGCGACGTCAGGCCGACGCGGTGGGCATCCAGTCGGGCCGCGACCGCTCGTAGGCGGTGATGTCGTCCTCGTGGCGGAGGGTGAGACCGATGTCGTCCCATCCGTTGAGGAGTCGTTCCCGGGTGAAGTCGTCAAGGGGAAACGACCCGGCCAGGCCGACGGCCGGAGCTTCGATCGTCCGACGGGCGACGTCGATGGTGAGCTCCAGGGAGGGATCGGCTGCCACGGCATCGAGCAGGGCACGCCCCAGCTCGTCCTCGACCTCCACGGGCAGCAGGCCCTGCTTGGTGGAGTTGTTGCGGAAGATGTCGGCAAAGCGCGGTGAGACGACGGCCTCGAAGCCGTAGTCCATCAGAGCCCAGACTGCGTGCTCGCGCGACGACCCGGTACCGAAGTTGGGCCCGGCCACCAGGATGGCGGCCCCGGCGAATTGCGGCTGGTTGAGCACGAAGTCACGCGCATCGCGCCACTCCGAGAACAGCCCGGCGCCGAATCCGGTGCGCTCGACGCGCTTGAGCCAGTCCGAAGGGATGATCTGGTCGGTGTCGACGTCCGATCGGTCGAGGGGGACGGCCCGACCACTCACGACCGTGACCGGTTTCACGCCGAGGCCCTCATCACAGCTCTGCCGGTGTGGCGAAGTGTCCTGCCACGGCGGTGGCAGCGGCGACGGCTGGAGAGACCAGGTGGGTGCGCCCGCCGCGGCCCTGGCGTCCCTCGAAGTTCCGGTTCGAGGTCGAGGCGCACCGCTCGCCCGGGGTGAGCTTGTCGGGGTTCATGGCCAGGCACATCGAGCAACCGGGCTCGCGCCACTCGAAGCCGGCAGCCACGAACACGCGGTCGAGCCCTTCCGCCTCCGCCTGTGCTTTCACCCGGTGAGACCCCGGGACGACGAGCGCCCGCATGCCGTCTTGGACCCGCCGCCCGTCGAGGACCGAGGCGGCCGCCCGCAGGTCCTCGATACGCGAGTTCGTGCAGGATCCGATGAACACCGTGTCCACGGCCACGTCCCGGACGGCGGTACCGGGGGTGAGTCCCATGTACTCGAGCGCCCGGATCGCCGCCTCGCGCTCGGCCGGCGCCAGCGAGGAGGGGTCCGGCACCCGCCCGTCGATGGGGACGACCTGCGCTGGGTTCGTGCCCCAGGTGACGTGGGGGAGGAGGGCCGAGGCATCGAGGGAGACCGACGTGTCGAATACGGCGCCCTCGTCGCTGACGAGGGCCCGCCAGGCTTCGAGCGCCGACTCCCACTGCCGACCTGTGGGCGCGTGCACCCGGCCTTCGAGATAGGAGAATGTCGTGTCGTCGGGAGCCACCATGCCGGCGCGCGCCCCTGCCTCGATCGACATGTTGCACAGCGTCATCCGGCCCTCCATCGACAGGGCGCGCACGGCCGATCCCCGGTACTCGACGACGTGGCCGATGCCACCGCCGGTGCCAATGCGTCCGATGATGGCCAGGGCCACGTCCTTGGCCGTCACCCCGAGGGGAAGGTCACCGTCGACCTCCACCGCCATGGTGGCAGGTCGCTCCTGGGGCAGGGTTTGGGTGGCGAGGACGTGCTCGACCTCGGAGGTGCCGATGCCGAAAGCGAGGGCACCGAAGGCGCCATGGGTGGAGGTGTGGCTGTCGCCGCACACGATGGTCATCCCGGGCTGGCTCAGTCCCAGCTCGGGGCCGATGACGTGGACGATGCCCTGGTTGGCGTGACCCATCGGGTAGCAGGTGATACCGAACTCGGCGCAATTGGCCGCCAGTACCTCGAGCTGCCTGGCCGACACCGGGTCGGCGATGGGCTTGTCCACGTCCTTGGTGGGGACGTTGTGGTCGGCAGTGGCCACCGTGAGCTCGGGATGCCGCACGGTGCGACCGGCGAGCCGCAGCCCGTCGAAGGCCTGGGGAGAGGTGACTTCGTGCACCAGGTGGAGGTCGATGAACACGACATCGGGCTCACCGGCCGCCCGGTGCACCACGTGCCGGTCCCACACCTTGTGGGCCAGGGTGGAGGGTCGACCGTTCCCGTTGTCGCCGCGCTGCGCGCCGTCACCCACCGTCAACCTCCGACGGTGACGATCTCGACCCGCAGGGTTCCTCCCGGCGCTTGGTACTCGACCACGTCACCTGCGCCACGGCCCAGGAGGGCCTGCCCCAGAGGGGACCCGGGGGAGACCACGTTGAGCTCGTCGTGGCGTTCTTCGATGGAGCCGACCAGAAAGCGTTCGATCTCGTCGTCACCGTCGTAACGGATCGACACCACGGTGCCGGTCGCCACCGTCTTGGAGCTCTCCGCCGCGTCGTGGTCGACGACGACCGCTTCGGACAGGGTGTGCTGCAGCTGGCGGATGCGCGCCTCCATCTTTCCCTGGGAGTCCTTGGCGGCGTGGTAGTCGCCATTCTCCGACAGGTCTCCGAGCGCCCTGGCGGCCTCGATGGCGCGGGCGATCTCGACCCGACCGCGGGTGGTCAGGTCCTCGAGCTCGGCCTGCAGGCGGTCGTAGGTCGCCTGGGTGAGATGGGTCGGTTCGTCGGCCACGGTGCCTCAAGGGTACCGGCTGGACCGGGCCCGTTCCGCCTGGGTCGGTCGTGACGGGTGATCGTGGCCCGGGTGCCGTCGGCCGTCGGCGGGGGTGCTGTCGATCCCGGGCGGGGAGGCCATGGGCGGGGGCAGGGACGCCGTGGACGGGGGCGGGGAGGCCGCGGGCGCCAGCGGTTTGCTCGTGGCCTGGGGTGTGGTTGACGTCCAGGTCGGGCCGCGGGAGACTGATGGTCCGATGAGAGCCTCGACAGCGTCCGTAATCGTCATCGAATAGGCGCACGCCACCCCGGTGTGCGCCTTTCCGACCGTCCACAAGGTGGGCGGTTTTTCATTTCTGGGGACGAGGTCGGCGCACGACCCCGGAACCTTCGAACCCAGCACCCGTTCCAGCGGACCGGACCGACACAGGACCAGCACATGAGCACGGACAAGAAGCACACGGTGGCCGTCATCGGCGGTGACGGCATCGGCCCGGAGGTGGTGACCGAGGCCCTGAAGGTGGTGACCGCGGCCGGCGTCGCTCTCGACACCACTGCATACGAGCTCGGTGCCGCCCGCTATCTGCAGACGGGGGAGGTTCTGTCCGATGCCGTGCTCGACGAGTTGCGGGGTTTCGACGCCATCCTCCTCGGGGCGGTGGGCCCTCCGGTCGGATCGACCGAGGTGCCCCCGGGCCTCCTCGAGCGGGGGCTGCTCCTGCGGTTGCGCTTCGAGCTCGACCTCTACGTCAACGTGCGCCCCTTCGTGGGAACGCCGGGCGCTCCGGCGCCCGACTGCGATTTCGTGGTGGTGCGCGAGAACACCGAGGGCACCTACGCGGGTGAGGGTGGCTTCCTGCGCAAGGGCACGCCCCACGAGGTGGCCACGCAGGGATCGGTCAACACACGCATGGGTGTGGAGCGTTGCGTCCGATTCGCCTTCGATCTCGCCACCCGCCGGCCGGCACGCCACCTGACCCTGGTGCACAAGACGAACGTCCTCACCTTCGCAGGCGATCTGTGGCAGCGTGTCGTCGACGAGGTGGGCCCGGACTACCCCGACGTGACGCGTGACTACAACCACGTGGACGCGGCCTGCATCTACATGGTGGAGCGACCAGGGCGCTACGACGTCATCGTCACCGACAATCTCTTCGGGGACATCCTCACCGACCTCGCCGGCTCCATCGCCGGCGGGATCGGGTTCGCGGCATCGGGCAACCTGAACCCGGCGCGCACCGGCCCGTCGCTGTTCGAACCGGTCCACGGGGCTGCGCACGACATCGCCGGCACCGGTACCGCCAACCCGCTGGCTGCGATCCGGAGCGCGGCGATGATGCTCGAGCACCTGGGTGAGGCCGACGCCGCCGAGCGCATCACCAAGGCCGTGACCACCTACCTGTCGGAGGCGGCTTCCGACTCAACAGATTCGCCTCCTCCGTCCACCGTCGCCGTCGGCGACGCCATTGCAGAAAGGCTCTGAGCCGTGCCCATCACCCCGACCGAGAAGATCTGGCAGGACGGTGCCCTCGTCGACTGGGACGATGCCCGTGTCCATGTGCTCACGCACTCCCTCCACTACGGATCGGGCGTGTTCGAGGGCATCCGCGCCTATCCCACGGCGGGGGGCGTGGCCGTGTTCCGCCTCACCGACCACATCCGCAGGCTGTTCGCCTCGGCCAAGGTGTTCCTGATCGACGTGCCGTACACCGTCGACGACCTCGTGGCGGCGTCCAAGCGGGTGGTCGCCTCGAACCACCTCGACGACGGGTGCTACATCCGTCCCATCGTCTACCTGGGATACGGCGAGATGGGCCTGAACCCGCTTCCCTGTCCCGTGAACGTGGCCATCGCCGCCTGGCCGTGGGGCACGTACCTCGGGGACGAGGGGGTGGCCAACGGCATCCGTCTCAAGGTGTCCTCGTGGCGGCGCCACGATCCCAATGCCGTCCCCACGGCGGCCAAGGGAACCGGAATGTACGTCAACTCGTCCCTAGCCAAGGTGGAGGCGCTCAATGCCGGGTACGACGAGGCGGTGCTGCTCGCCCCGGACGGCCGGGTCTCGGAGTGCACGGGCGAGAACATCTTCGTCGTGCGCGGTGGACGCATCCTCACCCCTCCGTCGTCGGAGTCCGGAGCCCTGGCCGGCATCACGCAGGATTCGGTGCGCGCCATCGCCACGGACCTCGGCTACGAGGTGGCGGAAGAGGGCCTGGTCCGCACCGACCTCTACACCGCCGACGAGGCCTTCCTGACCGGCACGGCCGCCGAGGTGGTCCCCATCCGCGAGGTGGACGACCGCACGGTCGGTGAGGGACGTCCCGGTCCCGTGACCAAGCGGATCCAGGAGACCTACTTCGCCACGGTGCGGGGCGAGGTCGACCGGTACAAGGACTGGCTCGAGCATGTCGAGTGAGCAGGGCCACCGGCACGGGCACGACGCCCATGCCTTCGACCTCCCCGTCCTGCCCGATGCGGTGGACATCTTCGACACCACCCTGCGCGACGGCTCGCAGCAGGAGGGGCTGTCGCTCACGGTGGACGACAAGCTCCGCGTGGCCGAGCAGCTCGACCACCTCGGAGTGGCCTTCATCGAGGGAGGCTGGCCGGGGGCGAATCCGAAGGACGAGGAGTTCTTCGCCCGGGCCCCGGCCGAGCTGCGTCTGTCCACCGCGACCCTCGTGGCTTTCGGATCGACCCGACGGGCCGGCGTCCGGCCCGAGGACGACGAGGTTCTCCGGCAGCTGGTGAAGGCCAACACCGAGGCCGTGTGCATCGTGGCCAAGGCGTCCGAGGCGCACGTCACCGACGCCCTTCGCACCACGCTCGACGAGGCGGTCGCCATGGCCGCCGACTCGGTGCGCTTCCTGCGCGACCACGACCTGCGGGTGTTCTTCGACGCCGAGCACTTCTTCGACGGCTACCGGGACAACCCCGAATTCAGCCTGCGGATCCTGCGCGCCGCCGAAGAGGCGGGGGTCGAGACCCTCGTGCTGTGCGACACCAACGGCGGCACGCTCCCTCACGACGTGGAGCGGATCGTGGCGAGCATCCGAGCCGGCTTCGAGTGCGAGATCGGGGTGCACTTCCACAACGACTCGGGGTGTGCCGTGGCCAACTCGATCGCCGCCGTACGGGCCGGGGCCACGCACGTCCAGGGGTGCGTCAACGGGTACGGGGAGCGGACGGGCAATGCCGATCTCTCTGCCGCCATTCCCAACTTGTCGCTCAAGCTCAATATCCGGACGATCCCGCCCGAACGCCTGGAACGGCTCACGCCTGTGTCGCACCACATCGCCGAGCTCGTCAACATCGCCCCCGACCCCCAACAGCCCTACGTGGGTTCGGCCGCGTTCGCCCACAAGGCAGGCCTGCACACGAGCGCCATCGCCCGGCGACGCGATGCCTACGAGCACGTCCCTCCCGACACGGTCGGGAACGGCACGCGCTTCGTGGTTTCGGAGATGGCGGGCCGCTCGACCCTGGCGCTCAAGGCTCAGGAGCTCGGGCTCGAGCTCGACTCCGATGCGCTGTCGGGCGTACTCGACACGCTCAAGGTGCTCGAGCACCGGGGATACCACTTCGAGGTGGCCGACGGCTCGCTCGAGCTGCTGCTGCGCCGCGCCACCGGGTGGGAGCCCACGTTCTTCGAGGTTGAATCGTTCCGGGTCATCTCGGACCACGGTGACCGGCACGGCCGGGGCGACGTCGGGGCGGACATGACGGAAGCGACGGTCAAGCTGTTCGTCGGCGACACCCGGGTGGTGGCCACGGCGGAGGGGAACGGGCCGGTCAACGCCCTCGACTCGGCCCTGCGCAAGGCGGTCGGGGGGTACTTCCCGAAGCTCGACGGCATCCATCTCGTCGACTACCGGGTGCGGGTGCTCGACACGGGACGGGGCACGGGAGCGGTCACCCGGGTTCTCATCGACACCACCGACGGGGACACGGTGTGGACGACGATCGGAGTGTCGGAGAACATCATCGAGGCGTCGTGGCAGGCCCTGTTCGACTCGGTCGTCTACGGCCTGGTCCGGTCCTGACGGTTCTCGGCCGCCCGGGCGCCCCCGGGATGCGGTGCCCCGCGGGACGGGGTCCGACCGCGCCGATGTCGGGGGCCCCGAGTGGGCCGTGGTCCACCCCATCGTCTACGGTCGGGCACGTCCACCCGCTCGACGCCCTGCCGGAGTCGCCACACCCATGACCCAGCCCAGCTTCGTCCCGATCGTCGATGCCGACCAGGTACGGCCGTCCTACCGGCTACGGACGCCGTCGGACTGGCGCCAGGACCGCGTGGGCGAGATCGCCGCACCCGTGCATCCGACGGGGCGCGAGCTCGGCATCCCCGGCACCGATCAGGGCTACGCCCTCCTTCTCGGCCACCGGCTGTTCGAGGACCGGCTCGAGCTCACCGAGGGCATCTCGGCCGAGGACGTCCTCGTGGGGTGCGCCCAGGTGGCGAGTGCCCGGGCGGCGCGTTTCGGACGGGCACCGGTGGCCAAGGATCTCGAACTGGCGCTCGAGCTCTTCGGGTTCCTCGGCGGTGCTCCGGACGACCTCGTGCGCTGGCGCGCCCCGCTGTTCGCCGCCGCTTCGCATCACTACGACCAGCAACGACGGATCGTGGACGTGGT
Organism: Acidimicrobiales bacterium; assembly: GCA_049514335.1. Classification (GTDB taxonomy): domain Bacteria; phylum Actinomycetota; class Acidimicrobiia; order Acidimicrobiales; family UBA8190; genus JBEKVE01. The sequence continues at coordinate 1,296 of JBEKVE010000047.1, read as the reverse complement.
GCCGGCGGAGTCTCTGCTTCTCACCCCGGCTGACGTCCACGGTCGCCAGTCGGAGTGGCGCCACCTGCTCGACGCGTCGGCCGCACCTTCCTGAGCTGGCTCGCCCACCGGTGTTCGGGAGCGCGGTGCTGACCGGGCGGGGTGCGAGACTGGGTCCATGGACCAGGACGACAACGCACAGACCCCTTTGACCTCGGCCACGACCGGCTTCGGCCTCTCCGACACCCAGAAGGAATTCCGCCGGGTCGTGCGCCAGATGTGCGAAGAGCGAATCGCCCCGCACGCAGCCCAGGTCGACCGTGATGCGGCGTTCCCGTGGGACGGGTTCAAGGCCTGTGCCGACATGGAGCTCCCCGCGCTCGGTCTGCCGGTGGCCTACGGCGGGATGGGCGCCGACCACGTCACCCAGGCGATCATGGTGGAGGAACTGGCGCGGGTGTGCGCTTCCACCAGCGTCACCATGCTCATCTCCAAACTGGGGATGATCCCGATCATGAACTGGGGTACCGCCGAGCTGGCGGCGCGTTACGTGCCCCGGGTGGCATCGGGGGAAGCGCAGGCGAGCTACTGCCTGTCCGAGGCCGACGCCGGAAGCGACGTGGCCGCCATGCGCTGCCGGGCCGTGCGCGACGGGGACCACTACGTCCTGTCGGGCACCAAGTACTGGATCACCAACGCGGGAGAGTCCGAGATCTACGTCGTGTTCGCCAAGACAGATCCCGATGCCGGGCACCGGGGCATCAGCTGCTTCGTGGTGGAGGCGGACTGGGGCGTGCGGGTGGCCAAGCACGAGCGGAAGATGGGTCTCCGGGGCAGTCCCACCGGCGAGGTCGTGTTCGACGACGTGCGGGTGCCCGTGGAGAACCGGGTAGGCGAGGAAGGCAAGGGGTTCACGATCGCCATGCACACCCTGGACCGCAGTCGCCCCACCATCGGCGCGCAGGCGGTCGGGATCGCCCAGGGGGCCGTCGACTTCGCGGCGCAGTACATGACCCAGCGCCACGCCTTCGGCCAGCCCATCGCCGATTTCCAGGGCTTGCGCTTCATGCTGGCAGACATGGCCATGAAGACAGAGGCAGCTCGGACCCTCGTGTACAGGGCATGCTCGGTCATCGATGCCGGCGACCCGGAGGGCGAACTGAGCATGGTCGGCGCCATGGCGAAATGCTTCGCCTCCGACACCGCCATGGCCGTCACCACCGACGCCGTGCAGCTCCTCGGTGGCTACGGCTACACGACCGAGTTCCCCGTCGAGCGGTTCATGCGAGACGCCAAGATCACCCAGATCTACGAGGG
>JBEKVE010000046.1:0-18487 GCA_049514335.1 Acidimicrobiales bacterium | reverse complement strand
ATCTCCGCGGCGCGCCGCGCCTTCGACGACACCACGTGGTCCACCGATCACGTCTTCCGGCGCCGCTGCCTGGAGCAGCTGCACGCCGCGGTGGCGGCGCACAAGGAGGAGCTGCGGGCCATCACCGTGGGAGAGGTGGGCAGCCCCATCGCCCTCACCTACGCCAACCAGGTGGACCTGCCCATCGACGACCTGGCCTACTGGGCGGAACAGCCCGACCGCTACGAGTACGAGCGCTGGCTCCCCCAGCGCGACGTCTTCGGCCAGCCCCAGCGGCGCCTGGTGCGGCGTGAGGCCGTGGGCGTGGTGGGGGCCATCACCCCGTGGAACTTCCCCCTCAACCTCAACCTGGCCAAGCTCGGCCCGGCGCTGGCGGCAGGCAACACCGTGGTGCTCAAGCCCGCGCCCGACACCCCGTGGTCGGCCACCGCCCTGGGTCGCATGATCGCCGAGGAGACGGACATCCCCGCCGGGGTGGTCAACGTGGTGGCGTCGTCGGACCACATGGTGGGCGAGGTCCTCACCACCGACCCCCGCGTCGACATGATCACCTTCACCGGATCCACCGCCACCGGGCGGCGCATCATGGCCAAGGGGTCCGACACGGTGAAGAAGGTGTTCCTGGAGCTCGGGGGCAAATCGGCCAACATCGTGCTCGACGACGTGGAGGAGGCCGGGGGTGCCATCGGGGTGAGCGCCATCGGGGTGTGCACCCACGCCGGCCAGGGATGCGCCATCACCACCCGCCTGCTGTTGCCCCGGTCCCGTTACGACGAGTTCCTGGAGATGACCGACGCCATGATGGCGAGCGTCACATACGGCGACCCGTGGGACTCCGCCAACCTGCAGGGCCCGCTCATCAGCGCCAAGCAGCGCGACCGCGTCCTCGGCTACATCGAGAAGGGCAAGGCCGAGGGGGCCCGCCTGGTGCGCGGCGGCGGGGTGCCGGCCCACCTCGACAAGGGGTTCTTCGTGGAGCCCACGTTGTTCGCCGATGTCGACCCCAAGGCCACCATCGCCCAGGAGGAGATCTTCGGGCCGGTGCTGTGCGTGATCCCCTACGACGACGACGACGACGCCGTGCGCATCGCCAACGACTCGATCTACGGGCTGTCGGGAGCGGTGACGAGCGCCTCGGAGGAACGCGCCATGGCCGTGGCCCGGCGGGTGCGCACCGGCACGCTCATGGTCAACGGCGGGTTCTGGAACGCCCCCGACGTGCCCTTCGGCGGCTACCGCCAGAGCGGGGTGGGTCGCGAGAACGGCGCCGAGGGGTTCGAGGAGTACCTCGAGGTGAAGGCCATCGCCCTGCCGGCGCGCTGAGCTGCCGGCAGGCGTGCGCTGCGGGCTGGCTGCGCTACGGGCAGGCGTGCGCTGCGGGGCGGCTATTCCCGACCGAGGATGGCGGTGCCGGTGGAGGAGATCCACCCACCCGTGGCGTTGACGGCCGCCAGGCGGGCATCGGCGACCTGACGCTCGCCGCACTGGCCCCGCAGCTGTTTCACCGCCTCGACGAGGAGAAAGATCCCCCGCATGCCGGGCTGGCACGACGACAGCCCCCCGCCGTCGGTGTTGGTGGGCAGGGCCCCACCCACCCGCAGGGCGCCGTTCTCCACGAAGGCACCCCCCTCACCCTTCTTGCAGAACCCGAGGCCCTCGAGGGTGAGCAGCACCGTCAGGGTGAAGCTGTCGTAGACCTGGACCACGTCGATGTCGTCGGGGGTGACGCCGGCCTGGCCGAAGGCCTTGCGGGCCGAGCGCACGCAGGGCGACTCGGTGAAGTCGGCCCACTCGCTCATGGTGCTGTGGGAGATGGCCTCGCCCGTGCCGAGCACCCAGATGGGCGTCGAGGCGCAGTCTCGGGCCCGGTCCTCGTGGGTGATGACGATGGCTCCCCCGCCGTCGGACCGGATGCAGCAGTGCAGCTTGGTGAAGGGGTCGGCGATCATGCGCGACGACTGCACGTCCTCGATGGTGATGGGGTCGCGATAGTAGGCGTCGGGGTTCAACCCGGCGTTGTAGCGCGCCGACACGGCGATCTCGGCCAGCTGCTCGATGGTCGTGCCGAACTCGTGCATGTGGCGACGGGCCGACATGGCGTGCTTAGCGATGAGGGTGTGGCCGAAGGGGGCGTCGAACTGCAGCGGCCCCTTGTTGCCGAAGAAGAGGTTGGCGGTGCGCCGCCGCCGCTTCAGGTCCGCCCGGGACGTCGATCCGTAGGAGAGGACGACAGTGTCGATCTGGCCCTGGGCGATGGCGGCCACGGCGTGCTCGAGGAAGATCTCCCAGCACGAGCCCCCCACCCCGGTGGAGTCGATGTAGTCGATGTGCGACGCCAGGCCCAGGTACTCGGCCAGCTCGATGGGGGGCAGGTTGCCGGTGCCGTGGGACATGAAGCCGTCGACCTCGCGCCGGTCGACGCCGGCGTCGGCCAGGGCGCGGCTGGTGGCCTGGTGGTGGAGCTCGAACGCGGACTTGTCGTCCACCCGGCCGCAGTCCGACAGCGCCGCTCCCACGATCGCCACCCGTCTCGCCATGAGATCCCTTTCAGCTACCGCCCCGGCGCCTCGCCGGTCCTGTCCGGCCGGGCCGGCGAAACCTGACACCGGCGTCGGAGAACGCGGGCAGAAGGGTAGCGTGACCCCATGAGCCCGAGCACACCGGTGGTGCTGCGCGACCCCCTGTCGGCCGTGCCTGCCCGACGTCCCGGAGCGGTGCGCCGCACCATGCACGTCGACGTCGGAGCCCGGGGCGAATGGAGCTCGCCGTTGGCCATGGAGGGGGCGGCGCGCGATCTGCGCACCGGTGCGGGAGGCCCCCACGACGCCGCCGTCCTGGCCGAAGCGCGCGTGAGCGCCGGCTTCGACGTGTCGCGCCGCCTCGAGTCGCTCAGCACCACCCCCGCCGCGTCCTGGGCCGAGGCGCTCGTCGGGGCCCGGGCCGGGGGCGGCTTCCGTCGCCATCTCGACGAGGTCGTCCCGGACGCCGAGGCGGGATCGCTCCTGCGCCAGGTCCTCGACGACATGCCCGCCGCCGCCCTCATCTCGGGATACGGGTTCATGCGCCTGGCCCGGCGCCAGGGCCACCACCCCGCCAGCCTGATGCCCTCGGGGGCGCTCGACCGCATGACCGACCTGTGCTCGGGGTGGCGCTCCGACGGGATCGCCGTGCGTAGCGTCACGGCCGGCCACGGCGTGCCCATGCAGGACTGCCCGCCGGCCCCGTCCCTGACCGGCGACGACCCCCTGGCCTGGCACGCCATCGCCGCTCTGGAGCAGGACTGGATGCGGCGCCGGCGCCTCATCGACGTGGCGGTGGACGCCGGCGGCGGCTTCGAGATCTGGGCCATGTTCCGCGACACGGTGGGGGAGGGCGACGGGGACGAGCTCGTCCTCCACGAGTACGCGGTGCGCGCCGCGGGAAGCGGCGGGGTGCTCGAGCGGATCGAGGCCGAGCCCCGGGTGCTGCCCTTCCCCGAGTGCCCGGCGGCGGCCGGCGCCGTCGACCGGTTGGTGGGGATGGAGGTGCGCACGTTGGCCGCCACGGTGTCCGGAGCGATCAGCGGCATCGCCTCGTGCACGCACCTGAACGACCTGCTCCGTGCGCTCGGGGGAGTGGGGGACCTGGTGGAGACGGTCCGAACGGGCTGACCGGAGCCGCTGAGCTACTCGAGCACGCCCTCGTCGGCCAGGCGCTGCCGCTCGGCGCTGCCCAGGCCGAGGATGTCGCCCAGCACGACGTCGTTGTGCTCGCCCAGCGTCGGGCTGCTGTGGGCGAAGCCCCCGGGCGCATCGTCGAAGCGGAAGCCGTTGCGCTCGTAGCCGCACATCCCCATGCACGGGTGCTCGAGGGTGACGAAGTGGCCGCGGTGGTGCAGCTGGGGGTCGGCCGAGGCGTCGCCCAAGTCGGCCACGGGAACAGCCTCGATGCCGAGCGCCTGGAGCTGGCCGGCGACGTCGTCGGCGCTGCGGTCCGCGGTCCACGCTCCCACCAGGGCCTCGACGTCGTCCACGGCGGCGCGTCGCTGCTCCAGCGTGGCGAGGCGCGCCGCCACGTCGGCGGGGACGCCCACCAGGCCGGCCAGTGCCGCCCACTGTCCGTCGTCCCAGGCGGCGATGGCCACCCAGCGGTCTTCGCCCTGGCACGGAAAGGCACCATGGGGCACCGCCCGGGGCGAGCGGTTGCCGTCGCGCTCGCCGATGTGCCCGTTGACGTCGTAGTCGAGCACCCACGGCGACAGGGAGTAGACCGCCGCTTCGACCTGGCTGACGTCGAGGTGCACGCCCCGCCCGGTCCGGCGCCGGTACAGGAGGCCGGCGGTGAGGGCGCTGGCCACGAAGCGCGGCGCCAAAGAGTCGGTGATGGTGCCGTAGGGGCCCACCGGCTCGCGGTCGGGCCACCCGGTGAGCAGGTTGTACCCGCCCAGCGCCGATCCCTGCCCCCCGAAGCCGGGGTAGTCCTTGTGGGGTCCGGTCTGACCCTGGAGGCACGAGCTCACCATGACCAGGTCGGGCTTCTCCACCGACATGGCGGCGTAGTCGAGCCCGAAGCTGCGCATGGCCCGGGGAGCGAAGTTCTCCGCCACGGCGTCAGCCCACTGCACCAGGCGCTTGGCCAGGGCCACGCCTTCGGGGTGCTTCAGGTTGAGGGTGACGCTCAGCTTGCCCACGTTGAGGGCGTCGAACATGTCCGATCCCTCGAGGCCGCACGGGTTGCCCGGGCCCATGCCGTAGGTGCGGAGGAAGTCAGGACGCCCGCGCGACTCGACCCGCACCACCGTGGCCCCGTGCTCGGCGAAGTACCGCACCGCGATGGGGCCCGCCGCACCCGTGCCGAATTCGAGGAGGTTGGTCCCGGCCCAGGCTGGGCCCGATGGGGATGCCGCCTTGCCCTTCGCCGGGGGCGCGAACGGCGCGGCGGGGCCGGCACCCCCCCCGTCGGCCCGGGGGCGGTCCTCGGCGGCGGTGCGGACCTGGACCGGACCGAGTGGCCCCGGGTCCACGACGGCGTCGTCGGGGCTCGTGACCTTGACGAACGAGCGCGGGAGGTGCCGGATGCCGCCGAGCTCGACGAAGAAGTCCCGCGCCGCGAGCTGGCGGCTCTCGATGAGCTCGCGCGGCGAGTTGGCCGGGGCCAGCATGAGGTTCGTGTCCACGGCGATCTCGTACAGCTCGGCCATGGTGTGGCGGGAGAAGTAGGCGCCGATGGGAGCGCCGATGTCGTCGAGCTCCTGGCTGGTCACGCGGGTGTGGTCGTAGGTGGTCCAGTCGCGCTCGGTGAGCGCCGGAGTGGCGAGACCCTCCTCCGCCACCAGGCGCGTGATGGTCTGGAGGTTCGCCACCCGCGCCTTGCCGCCGCGTAGGCCGAAGGACACGAACCCGTCGGCGCACGGCCAGATCTCGCGGCTCACGCCCACACTCGCCCCCGAACGCTTCCCCCTGTTGTGGGTGCGGGGGAAGCGGCCCACGTGACCCATGGAGGCGATCATCACCGCCTCCTGGGCCGACACGTCGACGACCTGGGGACGCCCCGAGGCCAGTGCGCTCAGCGTCGCCACGGCCGCCTCCGGCCCGACGTGTGCCCACGCCGCGGGCTCGGTGCAGCGCACGGGGGGCCGATCGGGATCGCCGGTGCAGTACATGTTGCCGGTGGACGCCATCACCCCGAGGTCGCTCGCCATCCACCCCGACCGGGGCCCGTCGACGCCGAAGGGGGTCACCGCCACCCACACCGCCGCCGGGGCCAGGGCGCGATCAACCTCGAGGGCACCGGGCCACCCCGGCGTGGTGAGCACGACGTGGACGTCCCCGAGCAGCTCGGCCAGGACCGGGTCGGCCGGGCCCGTGACCTCGACCGCCGTCTTCCCCGCGTTCCAGGCCGCGAAGCGCAGTGACGTGCCGTCGGGCCCGAGCGGCGGCACGGCCCGGAGGGGATCACCTCCGGGGGGCTCGATCTTGAGCACCTCGGCCCCCAGGTCGGCCAGGATGCGGCCGGTCAGCGCGGCAGGCTCTCCGGCCAGGTCGGCGACGCGCAACCCCGACAGCAGTGCCTGACGGCGCGCTGCGCCGTCACCGGTGCCCGTGTCCGCCGGCACCGTCCCGATCCGGCCGCTAGGAGGCGGCGCGTTCGAGGACGTGCACGGCGCAGGCCGACCCCAGGCCGATCACGTGGGTGAGGCCGACCCGGGCGCCGTCGATCTGGCGATCGCCGGCCTCACCGCGCAGGTGCGTGGCCACCTCGTAGAGGTTGGCGACCCCGGTGGCGCCGATGGGGTGGCCCTTGGAGATGAGGCCGCCCGACACGTTCACGGGGGTGGCGCCGTCGCGCCACGGGCCGCGGCGGTCGATGAAGTCGCCCGCCCCACCCGGCTCGCACAGCTGGAGGTTCTCGTAGTGGATGAGCTCGGCGGTGGCGAAGCAGTCGTGCAGCTCAACGAGGTCGAGGTCGCCGGGGGCCACGCCCGACTCCTCGTACGCCGCCGCCGCCGCCAGCTTGGTGAGCGTGGACACGTCGGGCTGGGCCGTGTCGGACTCGACGTAGGGGTCCGAGGTGAGCACAGAAGCCGAGATCTTGACCGCCCGGCGGCGCACGTCGGGGTCGAGGGTCTTCAACTTGGCGTCCGAGCACAGCACCACCGAGGCGGCACCGTCACCGGTGGGGCAGCACATGAGCAGGGTGTTGGGGTAGGCCACCATCTCGGCCCCCATGACCTCTTCCAGGCTGAACACCTTGCGGTACTGGGCCAGCGGGTTGAGGGCGGAATGGGCGTGGTTCTTCTCGGCCACCTTGGCGAACTGCTCGAAGCCCACACCGTCGTGGTGCGAGGCGTACTCCATCCCGGCCTGGGCGAAGACACCCGGCATGAGCTGGGTGCCGAGGATGCCCTCCACCGGCATGACCGATCCGTAGCGCCCCGACGGCTCGAAGCCCTTGGGGGCCGAGCGCTCGCGCCCGGCGCTTCCGAGAAGGCCCATCTTCCCCATCTGCTCCACGCCGACGGCCAACGCCATGTCGGCCTCGCCCGCCTTGATGGCGAGGATGCCGGTGCGCACCGCCGTCGCTCCCGTGGCACAGGCGTTGGCCACGTTGTAGACGGGAATGCCGGTCTGGCCGATCTGCTTCTGGAGGCGTTGGCCCAGCATGTTCGAGGCTTCCATGAGCGATCCCGCCGCCAGCACCTGGATGTCGTGGATGGTGACGCCGGCGTCCGCCAGGGCGTCGAGGACGGCCTCGCTGGCCAGGTCGATGCTGTCCTTGTCGGGGTAGCGACCGAACCGGGTCATGGAAGCCCCGACGATCCAGACGTCTCCTGCCATCGCTTCCTCCTCGGTCCTGTGGTGCCGGCCCTAGGCCGGGTTGAAGCCGAAGGCCACCGCTTCGGTGCCCTCGTCGTCGGCGCCGCACACGAAGGTGGTGAGGCGTACGTGCATGCCCAGCTCGAACTTCTCGGGGTCCGCCCCGGCGTCCACGATGTTCCCCTTGACCACGCCGCCCCCGTCCAGCTCCACCACGGAGGACACGTAGGGGACCGGCACACCGGGAGCGGCCCGCTTCACGATGGTGAACGAGCGCAGCACCCCCTCGGTGGCGAGGGCGCGGCGCTCGAAGGCGGTCTTGCCGCATCGGGCGCAGGCGTTGCGGCGGTCGAAGAACAGCGCCCCGCACGCCGTGCAGGCCTGGGCCACCAGGTGGGGCCCGGGATGTTCGTCGGTCCCCTCGAGCACCAGGTAGTCGACGACGGGGATGCGCCGGGCACCGCCCTTGGAATCGCTCACGACGCCACGCTCACTGTCCGGGATCCTTCATGCACGGCCGGCAACCCTAGCCGCGGATCTGACGCCCATGTCAGTGCCCGGTGCCGGCCGTGGCACACTTTCGCCCGACCCCGCCTGTACCGAGGAGGACCATCGCCGTGGCCGATCAGCCGCTCGAGGAGCAGGTGCTGCACCGCATCGAGAACCGGGTGTCGTGGATCACCCTCAACCGGCCCGAGGTCCGCAACGCCATCACGCCCGACCAACGCGAGCGGGTGATCGAGCTCCTCGAGGAGGCGAGCGCGTCGCTCGAGGTGGGAGCCGTGGTCCTCACCGCCACGGGTGAGGGATTCTGCACGGGCGCTGACCTGCGCGCCGGGCGCCGTCCCGCTCCACCGCGCCCCGAGGGGGCGCCCGACCGGATCATGGGCGACGCCGCCCGGATGATCAGGCGCGGCGCGCAGCGCCTGGTGTCCGCCGTCCTCGACTGCGAGAAGCCGGTGGTGGGGGCCGTGAACGGCACCGCGGCGGGCATCGGGGCACACCTGGCCTTCGCCTGCGACCTGGTGGTGGCGGCCGCCGGGGTGCGGTTCATCGAGGTGTTCGTGCGCCGAGGCATCTCCCCCGACGGGGGCGGCGCGTACCTGCTCCCACGGCTGATCGGGTTGCAGAAGGCCAAGGAGCTCGTCTTCTTCGGCGACGACCTCCACGCCGAGGACGCCGCCGCGCTGGGGCTCGTCAACCGGGTCGTCCCCCGCGACGAGCTCGAGGCGACGGCGGGCGAGCTGGCCGGTCGGCTGGCGGGGGGACCCACCAAGGCCATCGGCATGGCCAAGTGGCTGCTCAACCGCTCGCTCGATTCCGACCGGCGCACCGCCTTCGACGAGGAGGCCTGGGCGCAGGAGCTGATCGTGACGACCGCCGATTCGGCCGAGGGCCTGCGGGCCTTCGCCGAACGGCGCGACCCCCAGTTCAGGGGGTTCTGACGCGGGATGCACGGCGCCGGGGCCCCGAAGTAAGCTGACACGAAAGTCAGAGAACTCCGGGGCCCGGCGGCGGGTTGCCGGTAGCTGCCCCGCCGTGGGCGGCAGGGAGGTGCGATGACTCGCGAGTACCGGCTCATCTCGGCGGACGGGCACGTGGTCGAGCCGCCCGACATGTGGACGAAGTACCTGCCCAAGAAGTTCCACGACCGGGCGCCCAAGCTGGTGAAGGACCCCAAGGGTGGCGACGCCTGGGAGCTGGTGCCCGGCACGGCGCCGATGCCGCTCGGCCTCGTCACCAACCAGGGCCAGTTCGGCAAGCGCTACGAGGACCTGGAGTGGTTCGGCGCCACCTACGACACCATCCTGCAGGGGTCGTTCATGGGCAAGGCGCGTGTGGAGGAGCAGGACTTCGACGGCGTCGACGCCGAGGTGCTCTTCCCCTCGCAGCGGACCATGGGGGCGTTCATGGCCCAGGAGGACGACGACTACCACCTGGCCGGCCTCGAGGCCTACAACACCTGGATGCACGACGAGTTCATGGCCGCCGACCCCGATCGCCTCATCGGCTTGGCCCAGATGCCGGGCGTGGACGTGCAGACCTCGGTGAAGTGGCTGCGCGAAGCCAAGAGCGCGGGGTACCGGGGCGTGATCATCTCCGCCTACCCCTCGGGCAACGCCGGTCTCTCCGACGAGGACGACCCCTTCTGGGAGGCCGCCCAGGAGGAGCAGATGCCCGTCCACATCCACAGCGGCCTGCGCCAGGCGGGCAAGCGCACCGCCGGCTCGTTCCAGAAGGCGGCGGCGTCGGCCGGCCGCGAGATCGGTCTGGCCGAGATGGGCGGCCCCGTCGGCGACGCGTCGCAGTTCATGTCGAAGTTCATCTATTCCGGGATCTACGACCGCTTCCCCGACCTGCAGATGGTGGCGGTGGAGTGCGGCGCCGGGTGGGTGCCCCACTTCCTCGAGCACATGGACGACCACTACTGGCGCAACCGCACGTGGACGAAGTCGGCGCTCCAGATGCTCCCGAGCGAGTACTTCCGGCGGAACTGGAAGGTGACGTTCATCCGCGAGCCGTTCGCCGTGGCGGTCCGTCACTGGATCGGTGTCGACAACATGATGTGGTCGACCGACTACCCCCACCACCGCCACGACTGGCCCTACAGCCGTCGCATCGTGGAGGAGTCGATGGGCGGCGTGCCCGATGCCGAGCGACGCCGCCTGGTGTGCGACAACGCCCGGGAGTTCTACCGCCTGGGCTGAACCGGCACTGTTGGGGTGGCCCGGCGGCCCGGACCACCGTGAGAACCGAAGGCACCACGCCCGCTGACGGCGCGCGGGCGGGCGGCCACGACACGAGAGGAAAGACACGCCATGGGACTGCTCGAGGGCAAGGTAGCGATCGTCACGGGCGCCGGACACGGCATCGGACGCGGTGAGGCACTCGAGCTCGCCCGCCAGGGCGCCAAGGTCGTGGTCAACGACGTGGGCGGCTCGGTGCACGGCGAGGGGGTCGACAAGCGGCCCGCCGAGGAGGTGGCCGAGATCATCCGGTCGCGCGGCGGCGAGGCGGCTGCCAATTACGACGACGTCGCCGACTGGGCCGGCGCCGCCAACCTCGTGCGCCAGGCCGTGGACGAGTTCGGCCGCCTCGACGTGCTCGTCAACAACGCCGGGATCGTGCGCGACGGCATGCTCTTCTCCATGACCGAGGAGGCATTCGACTCGGTGGTGCGCGTGCACCTGAAGGGCACCTTCGCCACCACCCACCACGCCTCGGTGTACTGGCGCGAGGAGTCCAAGGCGGGGCGCCAACCCAGCGCCGCCATCGTCAACACGGTGTCGTCGGCCGGCCTGCAGGGCAACGTTGGTCAGGCCAACTACGGCGCGGCCAAGGCGGGCATCGCCGCCCTGACCGTGATCTCGAGCCTCGAGCTGTCGCGCTACGGCGTGCGGGCCAACGCCGTTGCGCCCGGAGGGATGACCCGCATCACCGCTACGTTGCGCAAGGACGCCGAGGTGCGCGAGCCCGACGAGCTCGACAAGGGCGAGTACGACCACATGAACCCGGCCAACTCCGCCCCCATGGTGGCGTGGCTCGCCTCCGACGACGCCCTGCACGTGACAGGCCAGGTCTTCCGGGCCGTGGGGCACCGCATCACCCACTACATCCCCTGGTCGCTCGGCCCCACCATCGAGACCAAGGGCAAGCCGGCGCGCTGGGAGCCCGAGGACATCGGCCCGGCGGTGAACGCCCACGTCTTCGGGTCGCGCGCCCCGGGCCTGCAGATGGGCGGCTGAAAGGGCCACACTGGTCGTCGGCGCCGGCCGGCCGGAGGTCGGCTGTCCACGGTGGGGTCGTCACGATCCGGTTCATCGGCTGACGCAGGGGAGAACGACATGGCGAGCGTGTGGAGCTACGAAGGCAAGCGGGTCCTCGTGAGCGGGGGCGGTGGCGCCGGCATGGGTGCGGCGGCGGTGCGGGACCTGCTCGAGCTCGGGGCCGAGGTGCACGTCTTCGACGTGAAGGAGCCCACGTCGGAGGTGGCGAGCTACCGACCGGTCGACCTGCGCGACCCCGACGCCATCGATGCGGCCGTGGCCGACCTGGGCGGACCCATCGACGCGCTGTTCAACTGTGCCGGGCTCCCCGGCCCTCCCTTCAGCGGGCTCGACACCATGCTCGTGAACTTCGTGGCCGCCCGGCACCTGACCGGTCTCGTGGCCGCGCACATGGCGAGCGGCTCGGCGGTGTGCACGATCTCGTCGGCGGGCGCGTTCGGCTGGGAGAACACGATGAGCCAGGTGGAGGGTCTCATCGCCACGCCCGGCTACGCCGAGGCCCGCCAGTGGTGCGAGGACAATGCAGGTCTCGTGGGAGAGGGCTACCTCCTGTCGAAGCAGGCCATCATCGTGTGGACGCTGCACGCCGCGCTCGATCTCGCCCCCAAGGGCATCCGCGTGAACAGCACCAGCCCGGGTCCCACCCAGACGCCGATGATGCCGTCGTTCGAGTCGTACATGGGCAAGGACTTCATGGACCGGTTCCCGAAGCCCCTGGGGGGACGCAACTCCACGCCCGAGGAGCAGGGCCACCTGGTCGTGTTCCTGAACAGCGACGCCGCCAGTTACATCACCGGCACCAACGTCTACGCCGACGGCGGGTTCTCCGCCGGGATGCTCACCAGCCGCCTCGACTTCTCGGTCCTCATGGGCGAGACGCCCGCCGGCTGACGGGTCCCACGACGTGCAGCAGCGCAGTGACCTCGAGGAGTTCTTCCACCCCAAGGCGGTGGCGCTCGTCGGATCGGTCAACCGCAACGCCAAGCCCGAGCGCCTGCGGGCCGCCTACGGCGAACGCTGGGGCGACAGCTGGTACCTGGTGAACGCCAAGGGCGGCAGCATCGGCGACATCCCCGTCTACGAGCACGTCACCGACATCCCCGCCGAGGTCACGCTGGCCGTCGTCAACGTGGGCACGCGCCTCGTGGCCCGGACGGTGGAGGAGTGCGGCAAGCACGGCGTGCCGTACGTCCTCATCTTCACCGCCGGCTTCAGCGAGGTGGGCGAGCAGGGGGCGGCGCTCGAGCGCGAGGTGGGCGAGGTGGCGAGGCGCTACGGCATCCGCGTCTTCGGGCCCAACACCAACACCAACGCCTTCGAGGTGCTCCCCGAGCCCCCCACCCTCCGGGGCGGGCGCATCGGCCTCGTGACCCAGAGCGGCCACCAGGGGCGTCCGCTCGTGCAGGGCACCGAGTTCGGCGTGGCCTTCAGCCGGTGGGTCCCGACCGGCAACGAGCTCGACCTCGAAGCGGCCGATTTCATCGAGTACTTCGCCTACGACGACGACACCGCCGTCATCGCCGGGTACTTCGAGGGGTTCAAGGATCCGGCCAAGCTGCGCCGCGCGCTCGGGGCCGCCAATGCCCAGGGCAAGCCGGTGGTGGCGCTCAAGATGGGCAGCACCGAGGCCGGCACCCGCATGGCCAGCTCGCACACCGGCCACCTGGCCGGCAGCGACGCCGTGGTGGAGGGCCTCTTCGCCCAGTACGGGGTGGTGCGGGTGCGCGACCTCGACGAGCTGCTGGAGACCGCCGCGCTGTTCGCCAAGCTGCCGGCCGGAACCGGCGGCCGCTGCTGCCTGTACTCCATCTCCGGAGGGTCGGGCACGCTCATGGCGGAGGTGGCCGAGTCGAGCGGCGTCCCCGTGCCGGTGCTGGCGCAGAAGACCCGTGAGGCGCTGCGCGAGATGATCCCCGACTACCTGACGGTCTCCAACCCGGTCGACAACGGCGCCCAGTTCCTCGTCTCGGCGCCGCTCGCGGACAGAAGGCGCGTCTTCGACCTGATCGCCGCCGACCCGTCCGTCGACGTCATCGTCATCGGGCTCACGGGGGCGCTCGGCCGGCTCACCGACCGCTTCGCCGAGGACATCGTGGCCTTCATCGACGAGATACCCAAGCCGGTGGTGGTCACCTGGAACTCCTTCAAGACCGACGAGCAGGGTTTCCGCACGCTGGTGGACGCGGGTGTGCCGCTGTTCCGGTCGTTTCGCAACTGCTTCACCGCCCTGCGTGCCTTCGCCGGCTACCAGGAGGCGTCCCGCACCTTCCGGGCCCGCAAGCCCGCGCCCCGCCGCCTGCCCCCGGCCGCGGCCGCGGCGCTGGCCGAGGCGCGCCACGCCGGGCCCGGGCCCATGGGGACCGACGCCTCGCGCCGGCTGCTCGAGTCCTTCGGGGTCCCCCTGGCGGGGGAGGCCCTCGCCCATTCCGCCGCCGAGGCCGGCCGGCTGGCGGCGGACATCGGCTTCCCGGTCGTCATGAAGATCGCCTCGCCCGACTTCCCCCACAAGTCCGACGCCGGTCTGGTGCGGCTGTCGGTGGGCTCCGCCGCCGAGGCCAGGGCCGTGTACGGCGAGCTGGTGGACAGCGCCACGCGGGCCAAGCGCCGGGCCCGCATCGAGGGCGTCCAGATCCAGGAGCAGGTCGAGGGCGGCACCGAGATGATCGTGGGCGTCACCCGCGACGCCGTGTTCGGTCCGGCCGTGCTGGTGGGCACCGGGGGCGTCTTCGCCGAGATCCTGCGGGACGTCACCGTCCGGCCACTGCCGCTCGACCGGCGCGACGCCGAGGAGATGGTGCGCTCCCTGCGGGGCCATCCCCTGCTCGCCGGGGCGCGGGGCCGGGCCCGGGGTGACACGAAGGCGCTCGTGGACGTGGTGCTGGCCGTCGCCCGTC
Organism: Acidimicrobiales bacterium; assembly: GCA_049514335.1. Lineage (GTDB taxonomy): Bacteria > Actinomycetota > Acidimicrobiia > Acidimicrobiales > UBA8190 > JBEKVE01. Next base: position 4,510 of record JBEKVE010000046.1, on the reverse strand, counting down.
TGGCCACGGCGTGCGGAGAGGACCTGGTGGAGTTGGACCTCAATCCCGTGGTGGTGCGGACCAAGGGTGCGGTGGCGGTCGACTCCCTCGTGGTGACGGGCTGAGCACATGGAGCTCGAACTCTCCGACGACCAACAGGCCCTGCAGGACTCGGTGCGCGCCGTCCTCGAGCGCGAGAGCCCGGTCTCGCTCGCCCGACGCGTGGTCGAGGAGCACAAGGACGCGGTGGAGCTGTGGCAGCGCATGGTCGAGCTCGATTGGCCCGCCCTGGCCGTCCCCGAGGTCGACGGGGGCCTCGGCCTCGGCTTCGTCGAGCTCGTGGTGGTGGCCGAGCAGCTCGGACGCGTGCTCGCCCCCGCCCCCTTCCTGGCCACGGCCGTCCAGTACGTGGGGGCCGTGGTCGCGGCGGGCAGCGTCGAGCAGCGGGCCCGCTTTCTGGCGCCGGTGGTGAACGACGGACTGGTGGGCACACTGGCCGTGGCCGAGGCGTCGGGCCGCTTCGATCCCCCGGGCATCTCGGCCACCGCCACGCCCCGGGGATCGGACTGGGTGCTCGAGGGCGAGAAGCACTTCGTGCTCGACGGCGACCGGGCCGAGGAGATGGTAGTGGCCGCCCGACTGCCCGACACCGCCGGCGACGAGGGCATCGCCCTGTTCGTGGTTCGCACCGACGGGGTGGCGATCACGCCCATGGCCAGCCTCGACGCCAGCCGGGGCTACGCCACGGCGACCTTCGACGCCGTGGTCGTCGCCGGGGACCGGGCTCTGGGCGTCCCCGGCGATGGGGGCCCGGCGCTGCGGCGCATCGGCCAGGAGGCCACCGTGGCCCTGGCAGCGGAGATGGTCGGGACCTGTCAGGGGATCTTCGACATCGTGCACGCCTATGTGGGCGAGCGCGAGCAGTTCGGGGTGAAGATCGGCTCCTTCCAGGCCATGAAGCACAAGCTGGCCAACATGTTCGTGGCCCTCGAGTCGGCACGGGCCACGACCTACTTCGCCGCCGCCGCCATCGCCGAGGCCGACGAGCGGCGTGAGTTGGCCGTGTCCATGGCCAAGGCCAGCGTGGGGGACTGCCAGAAGCTGATGGCCCAGGAGGGTATCCAGTGCCTGGGGGGCATCGGCTACACCTGGGAGCACGACATGCACCTCTACGTGAAGCGGCTGAAGGCCGGCGCGTCGCTGTTCGGCACCACCGCCGAGCACCTCGAGGTCGTGTCGCGCCTCCTCGGCCTGTAACCGCCGCCGGAGCGCCGCCCCGGGCCCGTCAGGGCGAATTTGTAGTTTTCGAACGTCCGTTCGGGCACACCACACGGCCGGTCGGGACGGATGGAGTCCGGCGGGGGTGCGCCGGGTCCACCCAATCGGTGGCTATCACCCCAGGTCAGCGGGCCATACGCGCCGTCTTCCACATTTCCCCTCGACGGCGCCCCACTACTCACGACAAACTAGTGAGCAGTGTCTTGTGACTGGAGAGTCTGGCGAGGCTGTCGGGGGCAACGGTGACCGAGCCGGTCGTCGACGTCGTGGGCGAGCTCTTGTTCGGCCGCCGCCTCCGCCTCCGGGTCATGTTGTGGGTGGCCGAGCAGACGGCGGCCTTCAACCAGTCCGAAGCGGCCCGCGGGGTGGGCTACAACTCCTCGGGCGAGGTGGCCAAGGAGCTGGAGCGGCTCGTCTCGCTGGACATGGTGCGCAAGTACGGGCGGCCCGGGCGCGTCGGCCCCCAGAACTACCTGCGGGCCGAGCACCTGGGGTGGGGCGTGGTGGAGGCGGCCCGGCGCATGGTCGAGATGGCGCAGGCCGAGGCCGAGACGGCGGACGATCCGCCACGACCGCAGTCGCCCGGTGCGGGGTTCGAGGTGCTCGAGGTCCTCGACTCCGCCCGACGCCCGACCGGCATCGGACGCGACCGCTGACACCGGGGCGCGTCAGCGCCCCGCGCCCGGGTACCCCCCACCGCCGAAGCGCTCGTCCAGGGCGTCGTAGTCGACGGCGAACCCCTGTCGGGGGAGGGCGTCTATGAACTCCACCGTCTTGGGCTTCTTGTAGGAGGCGATGCGCTCGCGACAGTGCTCGATGATCTCCTCCGCACCGGCGTCCGCACCCTCGCGCAGCACCACCACCGCCTTGACGTTCTGGCCCCAGGTGGGGTCGGGGACACCGATCACCGCCGCGTCGGCCACGGCCGCATGCGTCCGCAGGCAGCCTTCGACCTCGGTCGGATAGATGTTCTCGGCCGCCGACTTGATGAGCCGCGTCTTCGGCCCGACGAAGGTGAGCGACCCGTCGCCCTCGATGCGCCCGAGGTCGTTGGTGTGGTGCCAGCCGCCGGCCTGGCGCGTCTCGTTGAGCTCGGGCCGGTTGAAGTAGCCGTTCATGACGGTGGGACCGCGCACCACGATCTCCCCCGTCTCCCCCGGCGCCAGCTCGGCGCCGTCGGGGTCGACCACGGCGATGCGCACGAAGGGCGCGGCCCGGCCGCTCGTGCCCGTGCTCGGCTGCAGGGCGTTGAAGGTGGCGAGCCCCATCACCTCGGTCTGGCCGTAGCCGGCCGGGCGCCGGCCCCAGGGGCTGTCGTCCACGGTGATCATGGCCGTCCACGCCGGCTTGCCGGCGAAGCCCCGCAGGCTCTTCAGGTCGTAGCGGCCACCGGCGTTGAGCTCGATGATCTGGTCCATGGTGGGCGGCATGATGAACCCGCCCGTGCAGTGCTCGCCGGCGATGAGCCGGCACAGCTCCTCGGCGTCGACGCGCGGCGTGAACACGTTGGCGCCACCCGTCAAGAAGGTGGCGAGCGTCGTCATGAAGGTGGCCACGTGGAACAGCGGGCCGCAGTTCAGGTACACGTAGTCGGACCCGATCCCCTGGATCTGGGCGATGTAGGACCCCTGCAGCACGAGGGCCCGGTTCGACAGCAGCGCCCCGTTGGGCCGGCCGGTGAAGGCGGCGGTGTACATCATGAGCACCGACGCCCGCTCGTCGGTGTCGGCCCGGGGGTCGTCGGCCGCCCCCGCGGCGAGGAACGCCTCGTAGTCGTCGGGGCCCGTGCCGTCGTGCTGGATCCACAGGGCCGACGACTTGGCGTCGGCCCGGGCCTGGCGCAGCGAGTCGCCGATCTCGGCGTCCTGCCAGAACACGACGGCAGGGTCGCTGTCCTCGATCACGAAGACGAGCTCGTCGGAGCTCTGGCGCCAGTTGGCGGGGCAGAACACCGCCCCCATCTTGGCCGCCGCCAGCAGGCCCTCGAGGAGTCGGTGGCAGTTCTGGCCCAGCCACAGCAGGCGGTCCCCGGGCCCCACCCCGGCGCCGCGCAGGGCGTTGGCCAGGCGGTTGACGCGCTGGTCGAGAGCGGCGAAGGAATGGCGGTGCTCCCCGCACACCACTCCCGGCGAGGAGGGACGGGTGCCGGCGTGCGTGCGCAGGACGTCGGCGAGCGTCAGGTCGTGCAGGTCGTCCTTCACTCGTCGACCACCCGCGCCGCCTTGTACCCCGAGCGGGGGATCGACTCGCGAGCCAGGACCACGACGGTGGCCTCGATCCCGAGCCGCTCGGCGATGGCCGCCGCGCAGCGCCCCGCCACCACGGCGTCCTCGGCCGAGGCCCCGGTGCCGCGCTCGACGCGCACCGTGAGCGGCGCGTGCTCGTCGGCGGGCTTGACCATCTGCCACTCGAGGGTCGGCTCACCCACCTCGGGCACGTTGCGCAGCGCCGACTCGACCTCGTTGGCCTGGAAGCGCTTTCCCTGCACCGACATGAGGTCCTTGAAGCGCCCGCCCCACAGTCCCCGTACCGACGTCTCGCCGCACGTGCACGGTTCGCGCAGGATGGCGCACGCCTCCTCGAGGTCGTAGCGGAGCAGGCCGTTGTCGCGGTCGAGCGTGGTCACCACCAGGTCCCCCCACTCGCCGTCGGGGACCTCTTCGCCCGTCGCCGGGTCGACCGCCTGCACCACGGCCCAGTCCTGGTTGATGTGGGCGCCGGGCAGCTGCCCGCAGGCGCCACCGACGTAGGCGTAGCACTCCGCCCCGGCCGTCATGAGCGGCATCCCCTTGCCCATGCCGAAGCCGGGCATGCCCTTGAACTCGAGACCGGCGTCCTTGGGATCGATGCCCACCTTGGCGGCCACCTCGAAGAAGCGGCCGGTGGAGAAGCCCATGAAGGGGATGTCGGGCTTCACCCGGGTCCAGAAGCGCAGGCCCTGCTCGGCGAGCTCGTCGGTGTCGGGGGGCGGGACCCAGATGTTGAGCATGCCGAAGTACTCGTAGGACCCCGACAGCATGGGCCCGCCTCCGTAGAGGTAGGCGGGATGGGCGTGGGTGGCGATCATGCCGGGCCGGTACCCGTAGCGCCACCAGGTCCGAGCCGAGGACTCGTACTCGATCCACAGGTCACGGCGTGTCCACAGCGAGATGGTGGGCGTCCCCGTCGTCCCCGTGGACGTCCCGATCCGCACCGCGGCCCGGGGGTCGGTGAACCGGTACCGGCCGAAGGGCGGGTCCTCGGTCTCCGAATC
>JBEKVE010000045.1:0-18503 GCA_049514335.1 Acidimicrobiales bacterium | reverse complement strand
CGCCTCCAACGCCAGGGGCGGCACGGGGCCCTTCCCCCCGTCGTTCCTGGAGGTCATCGAGGGGCGGCTGTGGATGCAGTTCCGGGTGGCCCAGCTCCTCGCCGACCAGTGGAAGATCACGCGCCAGGACATGGACGAGTACGCCCTGGAGAGCCATCGCCGGGCGGCGCAGGCCACCGACTCGGGGCACTTCGCCAAGGAGGCCATCCCCGTCCCGATACGCGACGAGGCCGGGGCGCCCACGGGCGAGGTGCTCGACACCGACGAGGGCATCCGCCGCAACACCACCCTCGAGCGCCTGGCGTCGCTGCCCCCGGCGCAGTCCTTCGAGCCCGACACCGCGCCTGACATCACGGCCGGCAACTCGTCGCAGATGACCGACGGGGCGGCGGCCATGCTCATCGCCGAGCGCTCGGTGGCCGAACGCCTGGGCCTGCCCGTGCGCGCCCGCTTCCACGGGTTCGCGGTGGCGGCCGAGGACGCCGCCATCGTGTTGTCGGCGCCGGTGCCCGCCACGCGCAAGCTGCTCGAGCGCACGGGCATGAAGGTCGACGACTTCGACGCCATCGAGTGCAACGAGGCGTTCGCCGCCATCGCCCTCATGTGGGCTCGTGCCTTCTCGCCCGACCCCGACCGCCTGAACCCGCGCGGGGGGGCGATCGCCATCGGCCACCCGCTCGGGGCGAGCGGTGTCCGCCTCATGACGACGCTGCTCAACGAGCTCGAGGCCACCGGTGGCCGGTACGGATTCCAGACGATGTGCGAGGGCGGCGGCCAGGCCAACGCCACCGTCATCGAACGCCTGGCGTAGCGCCGGCGACGACGAGCAGCGGGGGCGGCGTGGACTTCACCTTCTCGGCCGAGCAGGAGGACTTCCGTGCCGCGGTGCGCGGCGCGCTGGCGGCGGAGGCGCCGTCGACGTTCGTGCGGGCCATGATCGAGGACCCGGTGGGCATCACGTCCGCCTTGTGGGAGACGATGGCGCAGCTCGGGTGGCTGGGCGTGCTCGTGCCCGAAGCGGCGGGCGGCCTCGGCCTCGGACTGGTGGACGTGGTGGTGCTCCAGGAGGAGATGGGCCGGCTGCCGCTCCCCGGTCCCTTCCTGTCATCGGCGGTGGCGGCCACGACGGCGGCGGTACGGCTGGGCCTCGACGAGGTCCTCCCCGACCTGGCGTCGGGGACGCGCCGGGGCACGGTGGCGGTGGAAGAGCCCGGCCACGGTGACCCCCTGGGCACCGTGCGGGCCCGGGCGACGCCCAAGGGCGACGAGTGGGTCCTCGAGGGCACCAAGCCCGTCGTGCTCGACGGCGCCGGTGCCGACTTCGCGCTGGTGGCGGCGCTCGACGCAGACGGCCTCGGCACCTTCCTCCTCGAATTGCCGGCCGGGGAGGCGGTCCCCGCCCTCGACGTCACCCGCAAAGTGGCACGCGTCGCTCTGGACGGGCGCACGGCGCGCCGGGTGGGCCCGGCCGGGGACCACACAGCCCTGTGGCGCCGAGTGCTCGACGACGTCAACGTGGCGTTGTGCGCCGAGCTGGTGGGCACCTCGGAGCGGGCCCTCGACCTGGCGGTGGAGTACGCCAAGGTGCGCGTGCAGTTCGACCGGCCCATCGCCACCTTCCAGGCCATAAAGCACAAAGCGGCCGACATGCTGCACCGCGTGGAACTGGCCCGGGTGGGCACGCACTACGCGGCATGGGCCTCCGATGCCGACGACCCGCAGCGCGAGCGCGCCGCGGCCATGTGCAAGGGGTACGTGGCCGAGGCGGCCGATTTCGTGACCGCCGAGTCCATCCAGGTGCACGGGGGCGTGGGCTTCACCTGGGACGTGGACTGCCATCTCCTGTACCGGCGGGCGAAGCAGGACGACCTTCTGTTCGGCGCCCAGGGCTTCCAGCGCACGCGCCTGGCCGATCTGCTCCTCGATTCGTAGCGAGCCGCCGCCCCGGGCCCGAGGGTTCGGAGCGGTCCGCGGGTATCCTGGACGGCGGTGAGCCGGGAAGCCTGGTCGGCACCCGAGAGGCCGCGCCCGTGACCGATTCACCTCCCACACCCGCCCGACACCGCCAGAAGCTGCCCAGCTGGCGGTGGGAAGCGTTGCGCACCACCTTCTGGCTACTGCCGACCGCCCTCATCGGCGTGGCGGTGGTGCTCTTCGCCGTGACGTTCCTGATCGACCTGGCGGCCTTCCACCACCACCTGACGCTTCCGGCGTGGGTCAACGCCGGAAGCGCCGACGCCGGGCGTGAGGTCCTCATCGCCATCGCCGCCGCGGTCATCACCGTGGTCGGCGTGGTGTTCTCCATCACCATCCTGGCGCTCACCTTGGCCTCTCAGCAGTTCGGCCCGCGCATGATGCGCAACTTCGTGCGCGACGTGGGGAACCAGGTGACGCTGGGGGTCTTCGTCGCCACGTTCGTGTACTCGATCCTGGCGCTCGGATCCATCGCCAGCGACCGCCGGGGCCTGTTCGTCCCCCACCTGTCGATCACGGTGGCCGAGGCGCTGTCCCTGGCCGACATCGCCGTCCTCGTCTACTTCATCCACCACATCGCCAAGTCGATCCAGCTGCCCGAGGTGATCGCCGGGATCGCCCGCGATCTCACCAAGGCCATCGACGCCGAGTTCCCCGCCGAGCGGGGGCACGCCTCTCTGCGCGAACCCGAAGGCAGTGGCCGCACCGTGGCCGAGCTCGTGCGGGCCATCGACGAGCGCGGTGTGGTGGTAACCGCCGGGGTGAGCGGGTACCTGCAATTCGTGGGCTACGCCCAGCTGGTCGAGATCGCCCAGCGCATGGATGCGGTCATCCGCCTCGACCACCGACCCGGCCACTTCGTGGTGGCGGGACGGCCGCTCGCCACGGTGTGGCCGTCGGGAGCCGGTCCCCAGGTGGCGGCGGCCCTGGCCGAGGCGCACGTCACCGGGCCGCACCGTACCCTCATGCAGGACCCCGTCTTCGCCATCGACCAACTTGTGGAGATCGCCATCCGTGCCCTGTCGCCCGCCGTGAACGACACGTTCACCGCCCTGACGTGCATCGACTGGCTGTCGGCGGGGCTCACGCGGGTGTCGGGGCGGCCACTGGTGGAGGGCGTCTACCGGGACAACTTCGGGCGGGTCCGCCTCATCGAATCGGACCCCTCCTATGCCCGGATGGTCAACCGCGCCTACGACAAGGTGCGCCAGGCGGCACGGGGGATGCCGGCGGTGATCATCCGCATGCTCGACTCCCTGACCGCCATCGTGGAGCAGACGACATCCGAAGCGCAACGGCGCTCGCTCGTGCGTCAGGCGGAGATGATCATGCGCGGCGCCGAGGAGTCGGTCACCGAGCCGGACGATCTGGAGGACATCCGTGCCCGGTACAGGCGCATGACGCAGAGCGCGGCGGCGTCGGATCCGGCCGCCGCGGCCGCTCCGGTCGCCGTCGGGGACCCGGCAGGCGAGGAGCGCGCCACGCCCGCCTCCTGAGCGGGGTCACCAACCCGAACGCCTCTCTGCTCGCTCATGGCGCGTTCTGTCCGGCGGGCACCGATCACGGCGGACCGTCGGGTGCCGTGGTGGGTTGCGCGCCGATGTGCGGCAAGGCCGATGGTCCCGCCACGTACAGCTTGGGCCTGTCTCCGTGGCGTCCCCGGACGACGAGGGCGAACGCGTCGATCGGGTGCTGTTCCGGGGTCCCCGGGCGCACGTAGGGCCGGAACACGTCGGCGTCCACCGCCGTCAGGCGGCCCACTGGCCGGCCCCCGAGCTCGACGAGGACGGTGTCGGTCTCGTCGGGAGGCGCGCCCGGCGCGAGGACGACCTTCACCGCGCTGAGGCCCCGGAATCGAACCGTGGCCGAGCGCGCCGTGTCGTCGACATGGCGCTCGGCCGACGGGTCAAGCTCGACCAGCACGGTGTGCTCGAGGTCAGTGCCGACGGGCAAGAACCAGGACGGGTCGTCACCCACCCCCTGCGCGTCGATGGAGTCGTCGTCGTCACTATCAATATCGGTGTGGGTGTCGGCGTCGGTGTCACCGTCGGTCTCGTCGACAGAACCCGTGTGCTCGCCGCCCATCTTCCGGAGCATGTGGACGAGGCCGGCGCCGACTCGAACGACGGTGGCGACGGCCTCGACATGGGAGCGTGCCCTCGCCAAGGGGTCGTCGTCGAGCACGGCGTCGATCCACAGGTCGAGCATCGGCTCGGGCACGGGGCGCAGGCCCCGGCGATGTCGTTCGGCCCCCACCAGCGCATCGATCTCGGCACGCGTCCGCCCGGCGGACTGGGCCCGAACGGCGGCGATCACCTCCTGGTCGAGACGCGACCTGCGTCGGGACTGACGCCAGGCGTCGCGCACGTCGAATCCCGACGGCCTGTCGGCGTGGTCCCCGGATCCCCCCATGGAGCGAGCCTAGGACCGGTCGTGGCGGGTCACCGGCCGGGGACGGCACGGCGATCGCCCACGCCCGCCTAGGGTGCGGCCGGTCCCACGAGCCCGTCGCGCAGCTGGGCCTTCAGGACCTTGCCCGTGGCGTTGCGGGGCAGCTCGGTCGCCAACTCGATGCGGCGCGGCACCTTGTAGTCGGCGAGACCCGCGCCGCAGTGCTCGCGCAGCGCCTCGGGGGTGGTCGTCGACCCCGCCGCCAGCACCACCACCGCCGCCACGTCCTCACCCAGCACGGCATGGGGGATGCCCACCACAGCCGCCTCCACCACGTCGGGGTGCTCGAGGAGCACGGCCTCCACGTCCACGGCGTGGATGTTGTTTCCGCCCCGGATGATGACGTCTTTCTTCCGGCCCACGATATAGAGGAAGCCGTCCTCGTCGAGCCGGGCCAGGTCGCCGCTGTAGAGCCAGCCGTCGCGCCACATGCCGGCCGTGGCCTCGGCGTCGTGGTAGTACTCGCGCTCGCGTCCGGGCATGCGCAAGATGGCCTCTCCCACCTCCCCGGTTGCGACGTCCGCACCCTCGTCGTCGACGATGCGCACCTGGAGGGGGGGCACGGGCTGCCCCACCGATCCGATGCGCCGCAGCGACTCGCCCTTGGGCATGGAGCAGAAGGCCGGCCCGGCCTCGGTCATGCCGTAGCTGTTGGACACCGACGCCTCGGGCATGCGCTCCTGCAGGGCCCGGAGAGTGGCGGGCAGCAGCGGTGCGCTACCGATGGCGCAGATGAGGATGGACGACAGCTGCGCCTCGGCGAAACGGGGGTGGGCCACGATGAGCTGGGCCATGGAGGGCACCAGGAACACGAATTGGGGGCGCAGCTCCTCCACCACCTCGAGCCAGCGACCGGCGTCGAAGCGCGGCTGGTACACGCCCGACAGCCCGAGCTGCATGGGGTTGTAGATGAAGCCGATGCCGGCGAAGGTGAACAGCGGGCTGGCGTGCAGCCAGTACTGGCCCGAGAAGCTGGGATTGGGCGGGCCGGGGATGAGAGCCACGTTGCGGTGGCGCACGGCCACGCCCTTGGGGAGGCCCGTGGTCCCCGAGGTGTAGAGGATGTCGGCCAGGTCGTCACCGGACACCTCGACCTGGAAGGTCCCGGTGTCGTCGACGTCGTCGATGCCCCATGACCAGTGCGGCGCCCCCGTCTCCGCCGTGGACGGGGCCACCACCACGTGCTCGACCGATCCGATGGCCCCCGCCACCTGGTGGGCGAGCGGTGAAAGCTCGGTGTCGGTGAGCACGGCCCGCACCTGGGCGTGGCCGAGCAGCCGCTCCAGCTCGGCGTCGGCCAGCCGGGTGTTGGTGGGCACGGCCACCGCCCCCGCCTTGTGCACGGCCGAGTAGGCCACCATGAAGCGCAGCGCCTCCTCGGCCCGGAGGTAGATCGACACCCGGTCGCCCTTCACCACGCCCCTGGCCACGAGGGCCCGTGCCAGGCGGTTGGACTCCGCCTCCCACTGGGAGAAGGTCATGTGGCCACCGTCCACGACGCGGTAGGCGACCTCGTCGGGGAAGGCCCCCGCCATGGCCCGCAGGTGGTCGGTGAGCAAGGTCGTCACGATGCCGTCACCGTCCGATCGCGCCGGTCACAGCCCGCCGTCGAGCGTCACCGAGCGCCGGGCGAAGCGCCAGCCGTCGGGCGTGCGCAGCAGCTCGTCGTGGTACCGGCCTGTGCGTTGCAGTCGCGAGTGGCGCTTGTCGGGGGGGGCGTCGGGCGCCGGGCGGGCCACCACCAGCAGCGTGACGTCCTGCACGGCGCGGTCCCCGTCCACGGTGACGATGGCGTCCACGGTGACGTGGACGATGCCGTACGGGGTCCGGCGCACCATCTCGGCCAGGGCGGCCCGTCCCGAGGTGGCCGGACCACCGACGATCTCCATGACGCCATCCTCGACGAACGTGTCGGCGAAGCCCTCGGCGTCGCCGTCGTCGAAGCAGCGGTTGTAGCGCGCCGTCAGCTCGCGGACCCGGGCCCGGTCGACCATCCACGCCACCCCGTCCACGGCGTCAGCTCCCTCCGCGCTCGCCTGGTGCGTCGCCGCGGGGGCGGCGACTGCGGCGCCGACCATACCGCGACGCGCCCGGGCCCGGCCCGGCGAGCGGCGCCACGGGCGCGTCCGGGCCGTCGAGGCGGCGGGTCTAAGGTGCGGTGACGGCGGGAACGGCGTCGCCCCGCCTCGTCGATGCGCCGGCCGCACGGCCGCCCACGGCGCCCCCGTCACCACCAGGAGCCTCCGTGAACCCCTTCGCCGCACTCGGGCGCTTCGCCGTCCGCTTCCGGTGGCTCGTGGTGGTGGTGTGGCTCGTCGGCGCACCGCTGGCCACCAAGAGCCTGCCGTCGCTGTCGAGCGTGGCCAAGAACGACAACACCGCCTTCCTCCCCGCGTCCGCCCCGAGCATGCGGGCTGCCGACCTGGGCGTGGCGTTCCAGTCCAAGACGGAGGGCACGGCCCTGCTGCTGGCCGTGAGCTCCCGCGGACCTCTGAGCGGAGCCGACCGCGGCTCGATCGCCCATGCCCTCACGGCGGTGGCCGCCGTGCACGCCGTGCAGCTGGTGCGCGACGAGGGGACCTCCGCCGACGGCGAGGCGGAGAAGATCGCCCTCCAGCTCGACGTGCCCCCCTTCGCCGGTGGTGACCAGGCCACCAACGCCGTCGACGCCGTGCGACGGGCCCTGGCCGGCGTTTCGGCTCCACCGGGACTGGCCTTCCATCTGGCAGGCGACATCCCCACCTTCGTGGACGAGCAGAACGCCACCAAGCACAGCCAGGGACTCACGCAGCGGCTCGCGGTCCTGTTCATCGTGGTCCTGCTGCTCGTGGTGTTCCGGGCCCTGCTGGCGCCGTTCGTCACGCTCGTCCCGGCCGTGCTGGCCCTGGCCGTGGCAGAGCCGCTCATCGCCGAGGCCACGCACATCGGCGTGCAGGTGTCGAGCCTCCTGCAGCTGTTGCTGGTGGTGATCGTGCTGGGAGCGGGCACGGACTACGGCCTGTTCCTCATCTTCCGCATGCGCGAGGAGCTGCGCGCCGGTCGCGAGCCCAAGGAAGCCGTGGTCGTGTCGGTGACGCGGGTGGGCGAGTCGATCACCTTCTCGGCGGCAACCGTGATGGCCGCGCTGGTCAGCCTGCTGCTCGCCAGCTTCGGGCTCTACAAGGGCCTCGGGCCCGGGCTCGCCATCGGCGTCGGCATGGTGCTCCTTGCCAACCTGACGCTGCTCCCGGCGTTGCTGGCGTTGTTGGGGCGGGCGGTGTTCTGGCCGGTGGTGCCCCGAGCGGGCCAGCAGCGCAAGGGCGTGTGGGGATCGGTGGCCGCCCGGGTGGTGGCGCGCCCTGCGGTCACGCTGGTCGTCGGCGTCGTGCTCTTCGGGGGACTGGCCCTGTCGATGTTCGACTACTCGCCGGCCGGCTTCGGCACCCCCAGCGTGTCGGCCACGAGCGACTCGGCCCAGGGCCAGGCGGCACTGAGCGCGCACTTCGCCTCGTCGGAGGCGAATCCCACCAACGTGCTCCTGCGGTTCGGGGCCCCGGTGTGGTCGGACACCGGCGTGCTGGCGGCGGCCCAACGCGATCTCAAGGCGACGGGCGAGTTCTCCGACGTCGCCGGGGCGCTCGACCCCGACGGCCGTGGGGCCGCCTTCACACCCGCCCAGCTCGATGCGCTGTACCGCGCCCTCGGTCCGCCGCAGCGGCTCCCCGTCGCACCCGCCGCCGGATCCCCGGTGCCGGCGCTCGCCTACGCCGCCTACCGCGCCACCGCCCAGTTCGTGAGCGCCGACGGGCGGACGGTGCAGTACCTGACCTCGCTACGCGCCGGCGGCCCGGAGACGGCGGCGGCGCTCAACGCCATCCCGGCCGTCCGGGCCGCGGTGTCCCGGGTGGCGGCGCACGTGGGCGCGGTGGACAGCGGTGTGGCCGGGGAGGCACCCGCCCTCAACGACGTGGCCGCCGTGTCGAGCCACGATCTGGTCAAGATCATCCCGGTGGTGCTCGTGGTGCTCGCCCTCCTGCTGGCGATCGTGCTGCGCAGCGCCATCGCCCCCTTGTACCTCGTGGTGAGCGTGGGGCTCTCCTACCTGGCGGCGCTGGGGCTCGCCGTGCTCGTCTTCGTGGTGATCGGAGGCCAGGCGGGCATCAACTTCGTGCTGCCCTTCTTCATGTTCATCTTCATCATGGCGTTGGGGGAGGACTACAACATTCTCGTCATGAGCCGGATCAGGGAGGAGGCCCACTCCCTGCCGCTGCGGGACGCGGTGCAGCGTGCCGTGCAGGCCACGGGGAGCACGGTGACCTCGGCCGGACTCATCCTGGCAGGGACGTTCGCCGTCCTCACCGTGGCCGGTGGCACCCAGGTCCAGGAGATCGGCATCGGCCTGGCGTCGGGCGTGCTCCTCGACACCTTCTTCGTCCGTACGTTGCTCGTGCCCTCCACGGTCGTGCTCGTGGGGCGCTGGAGCTGGTGGCCGTCGCGCCTGTGGCGCCAGGAGGCCGGAGGCCGGGTGCCCGAAGGCGACCAGGGCGCGCCGCCGCCGACATCGGGTGAGGTTCCCGCCGCGCTGCGGTGAGGCGCGCTCCGAGACGGGCGCGGGGTGGTCAGGACCGGGGCAGCGCGTACAGCGCGATGGCGGCGACGTGCAGCGCCGCGCCGGCGACCGTCAGGGCGTGGAACACCTCGTGGTACCCGAAGACCCCGGGGAACGGGTTGGGGCGTTTGCGCGCGTAGCACAGCGCCCCCACCGTGTAGCAGGCCCCGCCGGCCAGGATGAGACCGAACCCCGCCCCGCCGAGCCCGTGGACGAGCTGCGGCACGACGGCCAGGGCGCACCAACCCACCAGGACGTACGGGATGGCGACGGCCCATTTCGGTGCGTCCAGCCACAGCTGGCGCACCGTCACGCCCACCGCGCCGCCGCCCCACACCAGACACAGCACGAGGACCTGGGCCCAGCCCCGCAAAGCGAGCGCGGCCACGGCGGTGTAGGTGCCGGCGATGCCCACGAAGATGGTGGCGTGATCGGCGCGTCGCATGCGGCGGCGCGCCGCGGGGCTCCAGCGGACGCGGTGGAAGGCGGCGCTCACGCCGAACAGTGCCGCCAGCGATGCCACGTACACGGCCACGGCGACCCGCGATCCCGTGGTGTGCGCCCGCACCACCAGGAAGGGACCGCCGACCACCGTGACGCAGAAGGCGACGAGGTGCAGCCACCCCCGCAGCAACGGCCGTCCCGACGCGTCCGGGCCGGCGGGGGCGGGCGGTGACGGGCGCTCGAGATCGGTCGGGGCGATGGGCGGCAGCGTAGCGTTCGCCGCCGCTGTTTCCCCCGGCAGGGTCAGCCCGAGGTGGCGCCGAACGCCGGGCCGTGGCGGGACTGGCGGCGATGGCGCCACGCCAGCAGGACGGCGTCCAGGGGGTCGTCGGTGGAGCCGAGGGCGCACCGGCACGCCGTGCACGACACGTGGCGGATCCGACAGCCCCGCGACAGCGGATCACGCATGGGCGGGTCGAAGACCAGCCACTGCCACAGGCGTACGCCGTGAGGGTGTGCCCCCCCAGCGTCGTTGCGTCGTTCGATCACGTCACCGACCCCCCCGGACGATTATGCACCGTCGGCCCCGCCTATCGAGGCTACAAGGGCTACCCCGGCTGGGGCTGGCGGGGTGGCGCCGGGCCGACCGGAGGCGCACGGCGGGCGGTCGCTCGGGGCGGGCGGGCCCACTCGGGCGGTCACGGCCGTCCCGCCAGGTGCCCGGCCACGGGGCCGACGGTGGGGCCGGAAGCCGGGCGGGACGCGGGGCCGGAGGCGGGTGGGCGCGTCATCAGGGGATCGTACGGAGCGAAGCTGTCAGGTCGCTGTGAGGAGGCGAAGGGCTGCCGGGAGGGCGCCCGACGCCGCGAACCCTGCGCCCGGTAGCATCGGAAGGAGCGCAGCCGACAAAGGAGGCGCGCATGTGGGTGATCGCGGGAGTCCTGCTCGGCCTCGTGGTTCTGGCCTCGCTGGTCGGGTTCCACGCCGGTCCCCACGTCCACGGGGCGGCGGGAGTGCTCGGCCTGGTGGCCGCCGCCTGGCTCATCGTCATGGCCGTCGACGGCAAGTCACTGCCCATCCTGCTGGGCCTCCTCACCGCTGACCTGGTGGTGTCGGCGGGCGTCGGCGTCCTCGCCTGGAAGGCCCTCACCACGCCGGCGCCCACCGGGTCCAACCGCGTCGGCGGTATCCCCCAGGGGGCGGAAGGCGTCGCCCTCGGGGACCTCTCCCCGGGCGGCGTGGTGCGCGTCAACGGAGAGGAGTGGTCGGCCACCTCGATGAACGGTTTCGTCCGGGCCGGCGCTCGCGTCCAGGTGATCGGGGGCCGCGGCGTGCGGCTCGAGGTGTGGGGGGAAGAGGCGTTGCCCGGCGGGGGCCCGCCGGGTCTGGCGGGGCCCGCCCCGCACCTCGACAGTGAAAGGCGAGGCTCGTGATCATCGGAATCATCGTCGGTGTGGTGGTCCTGCTGCTCCTCATCCTCATGGGGGTGGCCGTCAGGATCGTGCGTGAGTACCAGCGGGTCGTGCTGTTCCGGCTGGGACGCGCCATCGGCACGCGGGGGCCGGGACTGGTGTTCATCAACCCCGTCACCGACCGCATCACGTGGGTCGACCTGCGCGAACAATTCCTGGAGATCCCCCACCAGACGGCCATCACCAAGGACAACGCGGCCATCTCCATCGACTTCATCATCTTCTACAAGGTGGTGGACCCCGCCATGTCGGTGCTCAAGGTGCAGAATTTCGCCGCTGCCGCCCTCAACGTGGCCGCCACCACCTTGCGCAGCGTCGTCGGGGACACCTCGCTCGACGACGTGCTGTCCAAACGCGAGGAGATGAACGCCTCGCTGCGGGTCCGACTCGACGAGGTGACCGAGCGTTGGGGCGTCAAGGTCACCACCGTCGAGGTGCGCGAGGTGAACCCGCCCCCGGGTGTCCTCGAGGCCATGACCCGGCAGATGTCGGCGGAGCGGACCCGGCGTGCCGCGGTCACCGAGGCCGAGGGCCAGAAGCAGGCCGCCATCACCTTGGCCGAAGGCACCAAGCAGGCGGCGATCCTCGCCGCCGAGGGCGACCGCCAGTCGAACGTGCTGCGCGCCCAGGGTCTGGCGGCGGGACTCGACAAGATCATGGAAGTGGCGGAGACGCTCGACCTCAACACCATGCAGCTGCAGTACCTCGAGACGCTCAAGCAGGTGGGCACGTCCCCCGCCACCAAGATCGTGGTGCCCATGGAGCTGATGGGGTTCGTCGACGGCCTGCGCGGCGTCCTCGGCACCGACGCCGTGCGCGCCCCGAAGCGCGTCGCTCGCGCCGCTGTCCCCGTGGCGCCGGCAACGGTCGACGCCGTTCGCTCCGAGCCCGGCGTGGATCCGGGTGCCAACGGCTCGGCCGGCGACAGCCCAGGGCCGGAGCAACCCGAGGGGGGCCTTTGGTCCCTACCGGAAGAGGGCAGCGCGGCGGAGGATGGGCACTAGAGAAACCTTCGGAGAGGAGGTGGGGCACCTGGTCAGTCGGGACTTATCACGGCGCCTCCCAGGGATCGGGTATCGGGCGGGCACGCAGGTGCCCTGCCGGGACTGAACCTCGGAAATAGTCGACGATCGACCCGAACGCTTCTGCGTCCGGATCCAGTCGCAAAGACCACGGCATCTCAAGCCGCACAGGGTCCCTCCCGGTCCTCCGGGGGCGCACACAGCACAGGACAAACGCCCGCCGCCCGCAAAGACGGCGGGCGTTTTCGCGCCGGGCCTGCGCTCAGCCCCTGCCGGCGTAGACGGCCCGGGCCCGGTAGCGAAGCGGCGGCTCGCCCAGCTCCTCGAGGTAGTGCGCCGTCCACCCCGCCACCCGGGCGATGGTGAAGATTGTCCGGCCCGCGTCGTCGGGCATGCCGGCACCGAGGGCCAGCGCGGCCAGCGCCAGGTCCACGTTGGGAGGCGGTAGGCCGCGCACGGCGGCCAGATCGACCACGGCGTCGAGGGTCCGGCGCAGCTCCGGTGGGGCCAGGCGCCCGATCACCGGCCACAGCACGGCGAAACGGGGATCGGTGCCCCGGTACACCGTGTGCCCGAACCCGGGAAGGACGCGATCCCAGCGCAGGGTCTCGTTGAAGGCGCGGGCCGGGCTGGTGCCGTGCGCCTGGCGCAGCAGGGTGCAGGCGAGCTGCGACGCTCCGCCGTGCAGCGCTCCGCCCATGAGCGCCAGCCCGGCCAGCACCGCGTCGTAGGGGTCGGCCCGCGCCGAGGCCGCCACCCGCACGGCCAGCGTCGACGCCGCCAGCTCGTGATCGGCCAACAGGACGAGGGCGGCATTGACGGCGGCTACGACAGAGGAGTCGGGCGTGGCAGTCAGTCGGACCGCCAGGGCAGTGGCCACCGAGTCGGCGGCACCGATGCCCGGTGTCGTTCCCGGGACGGGTCCGACGCAGCGCACCAGGGTGGCGACGAGCCGTCGTGCCACCGTCCGCACCGACTCGGGGCGCAGGTCCGAGCGCAGCTCGTCGCGTGCCCCGCACATGATGACGGCCCACCGGAGGCGGTCGGAGGTGCCCATGTCGGGCGGGGGGTGCACCGGCACCGCCGCCCACGGCCTCGCGCCGGGCGGGTCGCCCTGCCACAGCAGCTCGGCGGCGTCCTCGTAGGGGACCGACGTGGCGAGGTCGGTGGCCCGGGTGCCGCGGTACACGGGCCCGTCGTCGCGCAGTTGCGTGATGGCGGTCGTGACCGTGGCCAGACGGGTCTCGGTCCGCCGGCCGCCCCGGGAACGCCGGGCCAGGGCCTCCACCTCGTCGGCCGGGAAAAGGCTGCGACGCCCGTCGGGGGCGGGGTGCGACGTGAGCAGCCCCCGGCTCACGTAGGCGTAGAGGGTCGACAGCTTCACCCCCAGGCTGCGGGCGGCCTCCTCGCTCTCGAGCATGGGCCCGGTCTTGGACACGGGTGCGCCGTCCACGGCGCCCACCGTAGGCCTTCACATTGACTTGATCAACATTTACAAGGATCGGCTCGGGCGCCATGATGAGAAGGTCGGCCCCGGACGAGCCGGACGGGCCGGGAAGGAGCGGGCGCCCATGCGCACCCTCGTCGGCGACCTCATGTCGAGCCCCGCCGTGACCTGCGAGGCCGGGACATCTCTGGCCGACGCGGCCCGTGTCATGCGCGACGCCGTGACCGGATCGGTGATCGTCACGGTCGAGGGAAAGGTGGCGGGGATCCTGACCGAGCGCGATCTGCTGCGGGCCGCGGCTGCACCCGTATCGCCCACCACCGAGGTGGTCGAGTCGTGGATGACCGCCGGTCCGCACGTGCTCGGGCCCGAGGAGGAAGCCGAGGCGGCGTGGACGAGCCTGGCCCGCCACGGCTACCGCCACCTTCCCGTGGTGGACGGCCACGACCTGGTCGGGGTGGTGTCACTGCGCGACCTGCTCGGCGTTGCCCGCCTGCGACCGGTGGCCGAGCCTGCCACCGACGTCCCGTCCGGGCTCGAGGGGGTGGTGGCGGCCGAGACCGCGCTGGGCGACGTGCGGGGGCTGGAGGGCTTCTTCCATTACCGGCAGTACTCGGCCGTCGACCTCGCCGCCACGCGGTCGCTCGAGGACGTCTGGTACCTCATGGTGGACGGCGAGCTCCCCGACCGGCACCAGGCGGCGGCGTTCACGGCTCAGGTGGCGGCCCTGCGGGCGCTGCCGCCGGGCCTGGCGTCGGTGCTCGGCCGACTGGCCGGGAAGGGGTCGCCTCTCGAGGTCCTACGCACGGCGGTGTCGATGCTCGGTGCGGAGCTCGGATGGCGCCCGACGCTCGACATCGACCCGACCGAGCTGCGCGCCCAGGCGTTGCAGCTGTGCGCGGTGGTGCCCACCATCCTCGCCGCCGCCTGGACCCTGCGCCGCGGCGGACGCCCGGTCGAGCCCCGCCCCGACCTGGGGGCGGCCGCCAATTACCTGTGGATGGTGACGGGCTCCGAACCCTCCGCCGAGCGTGCCCGCGCCATCGAGCAGTACCAGATCCTGACGGTCGACCACGGCTTCAACGCCTCCACCTTCACGGCCCGGGTGATCACCTCGACCGGTGCCGATCTGGCCGCGGCCGTGTGCGGCGCCATCGGGGCGCTGTCGGGCCCGCTCCACGGGGGCGCGCCCAGCCGGGCACTCGGCATGCTCGACGACATCGCCAGCCCCGACCGGGCCGAGGCGTGGCTGCGCCGGGCGGTCGAGCGCGGTGACCGCGTGATGGGCTTCGGGCACCGGGTGTACAAGACCGACGATCCCCGCTCCGTGTTCCTGCGTGACGTCGCCCGGGCGCTCGGCGGGCCGCTCGTGGACTTCGCCACCCAGGTGGAGCGCACCGCGGTTGAGGTCCTGGCCGACATGAAGCCCGGCCGGCAGCTGTTCACCAACGTGGAGTTCTACGCCGGCGTCGTCATGCACGAGTGCGGCATCCCGCGCGAGATGTTCACGCCGACCTTCACCGCCGGGCGCGCCATCGGCTGGGCGGCGCACGTGCTCGAGCAGGCGGAGCACAACCGGCTCATCCGCCCGGCGGCGCGCTACACCGGACCGCCCGCCCCCGCTCCTGTCCCCGCGCCCTGAGCCCTCGCTCTGCGCCGGCCCTCGCCCTGCGCCGGCCCGCCGAGACTCAGGCGCCGCCGGCAGGCTCGGGTGCCGAGCCCAGGTTCAGGTCGTCGGCGCCGTCGTCGGCGCTCTCGGCCTGGTGCTCGAACTGCGTCCGGTACAACTCGGCGTACAGGCCGCCGGCGGCGAGCAGCTCGTCGTGGGGACCCTGCTCCACCACGCGGCCCTCGGAGATCACGAGGATCATGTCGGCGTCGCGCACGGTGGAGAGACGGTGGGCGATGACGAGTGAGGTACGGCCGGCCAGCGCCGTCTTGAGGGCGCGCTGCACGGCGACTTCGGACTCGGAGTCGAGATGGGCCGTCGCCTCGTCCAGGACCACGACGTCGGGAGCCTTGAGCAGCAGGCGGGCGATGGCGATGCGCTGCTTCTCGCCCCCTGACAGCCGGTAGCCCCGGTCACCCACGACGGTGTCGAGGCCGTCGGGGAGCGTCTCGACGAGGGGGAGGATCTGGGCGGACCGCAGCGCCGTGAACAGCTCCTCCTCGGTGGCGTCGGGCTTGGCGTAGAGCAGGTTGGACCGGATGGTCTCGTGGAACAGGTGGGCGTCCTGGGTGACCACCCCGACGATGTCCTGCACCGAGGCGAGGGTGGCGTCCCTGACGTCGATGCCGTTGATGCGCACGGCGCCGGCGCGCACGTCGTAGAGCCGCGGCACCAAGTGGCTGATGGTCGTCTTCCCCGCGCCCGACGGACCCACCAGGGCCACGAGCTGGCCGGGCTCGGCCTCGAACGACACGTCGAAGAGCACCTGGTTCGACGGGGTCTGATCGAGGACGGCGACCGACTCCAGCGACGCCAACGACACCTCGTCGGCGGTGGGATAGCTGAAGTCGACATGGTCGAACTGCACCCGGCTCGGACCCCGGGGGATGGCACGGGCGTCGGGCTTGTCGGCGATCATGGGCGGCAGGTCGAGGACCTCGAAGACCCGGTCGAACGACACCAGGGCGGTCATGACGTCCACCTGCACGTTCGACAGCGCCGTGAGCGGCCCGTACAGACGGGTCAGGTAGAGGGTGAGCGCCACCAGTGTCCCCACCGCAAGCGTCTTGTGGGCGGCGCTCACGCCACCCCACCCGTAGACGATCGCCGTGGCCAGCGAGGCGGTGAGCAACAGCGCCACCATGAACACCCGGGCGTACATGGCCTGCGTGACCCCGATGTCGCGCACCCGTCCCGCCTTGCGCTCGAATCCGGCCGTCTCCTGCTTGGGGTGGCCGAAGAGCTTGACGAGGAGCGCGCCGGCCACGTTGAACCGCTCGGTCATGGTGTTGGTCATCTGGGCGTTGAGCGCGTAGCTCTCGCGCGTGATGTCGGACAGCCGCTTGCCGACGTAGCGCGCCGGGATGAGGAAGACCGGGAGCAGGAACAGCGCCACGACGGTGATGGGCCAGTACAGCCACAGCATGGCGGCGAGGGTGATGGCCACACCGATGACGTTGCTCACCACCGACGAGAAGGTGTCGGTGAAGGCCTGCTGCGCGCCGAGCACGTCGTTGTTGAGCCTCGACACGAGCGCCCCGGTCTGCGTGCGGGTGAAGAAGGCCACCGGCATCCGCTGGATGTGCTCGAAGACCTTGGTGCGCATGTCGTAGATGAGCCCCTCGCCCACCCGCGCCGACACCCACCGCTGCCACAGCGACACGCCGGCGTCCAGGATGGCCAGGACGGCGACGAGCACGGCGAGCTCGACGATGTACCCGGTGCGGTGGTCCTTGATCCCGGTGTCGATGATGGACCGGTAGATGAGGGGGTTGGCGGCGGTCAACACCGCGTCCAGGATGATGAGCACCAGGAACACACCGAGCATGGCCCGGTAGGGCCGGGCGAACTCGAGGATGCGCCGCAGGATGCCCGGGGGGAGCTCCTGGTGCTTGACCGAGTCGTCGCGCCGCAGAGAGCGCATGAGACCCATGCCCATGCCGCCGTGCCCCCCCATGCCCATGCCGCCGTGCATGCTCATGACGCGCCCCCGTCGGTGTCGCAGCACCGGGGGCACGAGCCTCGGGCGCAGAGCACGGACAGAAGCGTTATGAGCTCGGCACGCTGGGCGGTGTCGAGGCCCCCGAACACCTCCTCGGCGCTGTGGCGCCGGGCCGTCTCGAGGCCGTCGATGAGGTGCCGTCCCTCGGCGGTGAGCGACACCAGCACCGAGCGGCGGTCTCCGGCGTCGGTGGCCCGCCCCACCAGGCCGGCCGCCTCGAGGGCGTCCACCATGGTCGTGGCGGAACGGGGCACCACCTCCAGCTGCGACGCGAGGTCGGCCATGCGCAGGGGGTGCCCGGCGTGCGCCACGAGGCGCAGGACCCGGGCCTGCCCGTAGGTCAGGCCCAACGGGGCCAGCTGGGCGCTCGAATCGCGACGAAGGCGGCGGGCGGTGTGGGTGAAGAGCTCGGCCAGCTCGGCCGTCGTCCCCGGCGCCGGCGGCCGGTGGCCGGTGGGGGACGAGGGTCTCGTCGCCGGGGGGCGGGACACAGGCACGCACTCCTCCTGAGCCTGGGGCGGTCGGCCGGTCCGGCCGCGCGGAATGCTGAGTGTATCTCCTTATGAGAAAGACTCAGTTTCTCGGGTGGCCCGCACCCCGGGGTCAGGCCCCGATGAGGTCGGCCAGCAGGTCCACCGTGGGGTTGTGGTGGGTGAGCCAGCTGTCGTCGACGCCCAGACGACGCAGGAGGTGGGCCGCTCTCACCAGGATGGCCCCGCTGCGCAGGGCGCCGAAGGCCTCGTACCAGCGCAGGTCGTCGAGGGTGCGGCCGAGGCGCTGTTCGTAGGCGGCCACGGTGTCGTCGCGACCGGGAAACCCCGGCAGGTCGCCGTGGCAGCGGTCGACGGCCATGCGGTGCAGGGCGAGATACCACCCCAGGTCGACCTCGGCCGGCCCGATGGACGCCATCTCGAAGTCGAGGACGGCGGCGACGTCCATGTCGTCGGCCACGAGGACGTTGCCCAGCTGCACGTCGCCCCACAGCAGGGAAGGGGGTGGCTCGTCTCGGGGGAGCCGCTCCCGACACCACCGCAGACCGTCGCCGAGCACGGGCGGTGCCGTGCCCTGCGACGCCCACGCCAGGTAGGCGCCCCAGTGCTCCACCTCGTGATGAAGCCACCCCGAGCTGCGCCCATCGCCGACCCTCCCGGCGAGGATCGTGGCGCACCCCCAGCGCTCCCAGTCGAGGCGGTGGATCGACGCCAGGGCGTCGAGCACCGCCCCGTGCAGCCGGCGCTGCTCGTCGGGGGTGGCCTCGGCCAGCCACCCCACCCGCAGGTAGGGCTGCTCGGCCTGCACCACCCGTCCGGCCACGCGCGGCATGAGGAGGAAGGGGGCGCCCACCCACGCAGGGCCCTCCTCCACCGCCAGGGGGGCCACCGCCCGCACGCCGGCCTCGGCCAGCACGTTCTGGAGCCGTCCCTGGGTGCCGAG
>JBEKVE010000044.1:0-18761 GCA_049514335.1 Acidimicrobiales bacterium | reverse complement strand
ACGCTGGCGTACTTCCAGTTCGTGTTCGCCGCCATCACCCCGCTGCTGTTCATGGGGAGCGTGCTGGGCCGCATCAAGTTCAGCGCCTGGTGCCTGCTCGTCCCCCTGTGGTCCACCTTCGTCTACGCCATCGACGCCTTCCTGCTGTGGGGCGGTGGCTACTTCGCCCAGGAGGGGGCGCTCGACTTCTCCGGCGGGTACGTCATCCACATGTCGGCAGGTGTGTCGGGCTTCGTCGCCGCCTGGGTCCTCGGACCCCGGCTCATGCGAGATCGACAGCATGCCTTGCCCAACAACCTGGTCATGGCGGCCGTCGGTGCCGGCATCCTGTGGCTCGGCTGGAACGGCTTCAACGGTGGTGACCCGTACTACGCCGGTGCCGACGCGGCTGCCGCCGTGGTCAACACCAACCTGGCCACCGGCGTGGGCGTGCTCGTGTGGATGGGCATGGACGGCTGGTTCTCCAAGGCCAAGAAGCCCACGTTCCTGGGTGGCGTGAACGGCATGATCTGCGGCCTGGTGGGCATCACCCCCTGTGCCGGATTCGTGAACGGCTGGGGAGCCATCGCCGTCGGTGCCATCTGCACGATCGTGGTGTGGATCTGCTGGAACTACCTGTCCAAGGTGCGGCCTTTCAGCAAGGTCGACGATGCGCTCGGGGTCATCTACACGCACGGCATCGCCGGCTTCGTCGGCGGCATGCTCCTTGGCATCTTCGGCGATCCGAACACCCTCGAGCTCGGCTGCGGGAATTTGAACGCATCGGGCCAGGTGGTGAGCACCTCCCAGGCGGCATATATCGCACCGCACGGCGGGTGCACGCCGTTCGGGGTCGGAGGGCTCATGTACACAGGGTCGGCCCATCAGCTGTGGGAACAGTTCCGAGCCGCCATCTGGGTGATCATCTGGTCGGCGCTCGTGACCTTCATCCTCATGAAGCTGATCGGACTGGTCCTGCGTGGTGCCCGCTACAAGGACGAGATCCTCGAGGTCGGCGACCTCGCCATTCACGACGAGGAGGCTTTCCCGGAGGAGACGCTCGCCCAGCGGGTGGGTGCCTTCGAGATGGCAGGGCTCGCCGTGGGGAACACGGCCCCACCTCCGTTAGCGTCGGAACCACCGCCTCCGGTCGGTGAGAACTCCTAGCCCGCCGCGACGAAAGGGATCGGAAAGACCATGAAGCTGATCGTGGCAGTGATCAAGCCCTTCAAGCTCGACGACGTCAAGGAATCGCTCAAGACGCTCGGAGTCCAGGGCATGACCCTCACCGAGGCCCAGGGGTTCGGCCGCCAGCGCGGCCACACCGAGGTCTACCGGGGGGCGGAGTACGAAGTGGACTTCGTGCCCAAGCTCCGGGTCGAGGTGCTCGTCGACGATGCCCAGGTGGATGAGGTCGTCGACGGCATCGTCGGCACCGCCGCCACCGGGAAGATCGGTGACGGCAAGGTGTGGGTCCTGCCCGTCGAGCAGGTCGTGCGGGTCCGCACCGGGGAGAGAGGAGCCGACGCTCTCTGACCGTTGCTTTCTGGCCCTCTGGCCGGACCGGTGTCGCCTGTCCCCCCGGGCGCACCGGCCGGTCGGACGGTCAGCCCGCCTGGCGGGCGACCGCTTCGGCGGCGGCCCGGATGGCCTCGGGATCGCCCAGCTGGCGATCGTCGACGAGGGTGAGGTCGTCGTCGAGGCGGAAGAGCCACGGCACGCCGGTGGGCACGTCCAGGCCGACGATGTCGTCGTCGGATATGCCCTTCAGGTACTTGACGAGGGCCCGGATGGAGTTGCCGTGGGCGACCACCAGGACGCCACCGAAGCGGTGCAGGTCGGTGGCGATGGCGTCCTGCCAGTAGGGCACCATGCGGACCACCACGTCGGCCAGGCACTCGCTGTCGGGCAGGGCGCTGGCGGGCAGGTCCCGGTAGCGGTCGTCGTGCACGGGGTGACGCTCGTCGTCGCGTGACAGCGGGGGCGGCGGCGTGGTGTAGCTGCGGCGCCACAACTTGACCTTCTCGGCGCCGAAGCGCTCGGCGGTCTCCTTCTTGTTGAGACCCTGCAGATCCCCGTAGTGGCGCTCGTTGAGGCGCCAGTGGCGACGCACCGGTAGCCAGGCCCGGCCCAGCTCGTCGAGGGTCAGGTTGGCGGTGCGCACCGCCCGCACCAGTACCGACGTGTGCACGACGCGCAGGTCCAGCCCGGCGCGCTGCTCGGTCGCCAGCAATGCCCCCGCCTGGGTTGCCTCGACCTCGCCCTTGGCCGTCAGATCGACGTCCGTCCAGCCCGTGAACAGGTTCTCGGCGTTCCACACGGACTCGCCGTGTCGTAGCAGGACGAGATCGGGCACGACATCGAGCGTAGCGGCCGACCCCACCCGCCCCTCGACCGGCGCCGACGCCGACGGCGCCACAACGTCAGGGACCGATCCCGTCCGGCTCCCGGCACCGGGGACAGTCGCGGGCAGTCGCCACCCGGCAGGGCTCGAAGGCCCGGTGCCGTTCGTAACCGTGGTCGGAGCACCCCGCTCCCCGGAGCTCCTCGCTGCAGCGGGCCGGGGTCCCGTCACGGTGCACCACCAACGTGCCGGCGCACGGTCGCATGGGGCCCCCTTTCGCCGTCGTCGGTCCATTGTGGGAACGGGCGACAGCGCCGGGGATGGCGGTCGGAGACGGTGGGGACGGTGAAGGACGGGGGGGATCACCCACCCCAGCAGGGCAAACGGCATCCACTACTGACATGACGTCATGCTGACGTGACACGGCCGTGGTGGCGACGTATTCTTGGCCGCGCCAGCTGGCCCGTGGGGGGTAGTCAGGCGGCGCTTTCGGCGAAGGGCGCAGGGACCCACCCCGCCAAGGTCCCTGCGCCCCGCCGATCTTCCAAGCACCGGGGGCTCCCCGGTCCCGGCTTGTCCCGTTCGAGCAGGTCTCCTGCTCAGCCACTTCCCCACGGGACACGCCCGGGCCGTCTCGCCCGGGGCCCGGCCAGGACGGCCGCCCAATTTGTCGGCCCGACCGCCCGACGATGGTTCCCGCCCGCCCCCGGTCAGCATCTCGGACCCCTGATCCCAGGACGTCGTCCCAGGTCAGTGGGGGAGGATCCTCCTTCTACGGCCCCATCCTGAGAAATCTTGATACGTCTGCACTCAACTTCGCTATACTCAGGACAGTCAGATAACCAGGAACACAGGGCCCGGACCGGACGGTCGGGGCCACGAGATTCGGAGGCACCACCCATGCCCAAGGCCGTCGGTATCGACCTCGGCACCACAAACTCGGTCGTCAGCGTCCTCGAGGCGGGCGAACCGGTCGTCATCCCCAACGCCGAGGGGAACCGGACCACCCCGTCGGTGGTGGGCTTCTCCAAGTCGGGAGAGGTACTCGTCGGCGAGGTGGCGAAGCGCCAGGCCATCACCAACCCCGACCGCACCATCCGGTCGGTGAAGCGCCACATGGGAACGTCCTGGTCCGTCGACATCGACGGAAAGAAGTACAACGCCCAGGAGATCTCCGCCCGCGTCCTGCAGAAGCTCAAGAGAGACGCTGAGTCCTACCTCGGCGACACCGTCAACCAGGCCGTCATCACGGTGCCGGCCTACTTCGACGACGCCCAGCGCACCGCCACCAAGGAAGCGGGCCAGATCGCCGGCCTCGAGGTGCTGCGCATCATCAACGAGCCGACCGCGGCGGCACTCGCCTACGGCCTCGACAAGGAGAACAAGGAGCAGACCGTTCTCGTGTTCGACCTCGGCGGGGGGACCTTCGACGTGTCCATCCTCGAGATCGGCGACGGCGTTTTCGAGGTCAAGTCCACCTCGGGGAACACGCAGCTCGGCGGGGACGACTGGGACCAGCGCGTCATCGACTGGCTGGTGACGGAGTTCAAGAACACCGAAGGCGTCGACCTGTCCGCCGACAAGATGGCCCTCCAGCGCCTGAAGGAGGCGGCGGAGAAGGCCAAGATCGAGCTGTCGTCGGTGCAGGAGACCCAGATCAACCTGCCGTTCATCACTGCCACGTCCGAGGGGCCCAAGCACCTCGACCTGAAGCTCACCCGGTCCAAGTTCAACGAGCTCACCGCCGACCTCGTCGACGCGTGCAAGGGCCCGTTCGAGCAGGCGATCTCCGACGCCGGCATCCCCAAGTCCGACATCCACCACGTCGTGCTGGTGGGTGGCTCGACCCGCATGCCCGCCGTGCAGGAGCTGGTGCACTCGCTGACGGGCAAGGAGCCCCACAAGGGGGTCAACCCCGACGAGGTGGTCGCCATCGGCGCGGCGGTGCAGGCCGGTGTGCTCAAGGGCGAGGTCAAGGACGTCCTGCTTCTCGACGTCACCCCGCTGTCGCTCGGCATCGAGACCAAGGGTGCGGTCATGCACCGGCTCATCGAGCGCAACACCACCATCCCCACCAAGCGCTCCGAGGTGTTCACCACCGCCGAGGACAACCAGCCCTCGGTGGAGATCCACGTGCTGCAGGGTGAGCGCGAGATGGCCATGTACAACAAGACGCTCGGGAAGTTCCAGCTCGTGGATCTCCCCCCGGCGCCGCGCGGCATCCCGCAGATCGAGGTGACGTTCGACATCGACGCCAACGGCATCGTGCACGTGTCGGCGCGCGACACCGCCACCGGCAAGGAGCAGTCGATGACGATCACGGGGCAGTCCTCGCTCGCCAGAGACGACATCGAGCGCATGGTCCGCGATGCCGAGGCCCACGCCGAGGACGACCGTCGCCGGCGTGAGGAGGCGGAGATCCGCAACAACGCCGACACCCTCGTGTACCAGACCGACAAGCTCATGCGTGAGCAGGGTGAGAAGTTCCAGGGCGACGAGAAGGACAAGGTCGACAGCGCGCTGAAGGCCGTCAAGGACGCCCTGGCCGGCTCCGACGTGGAGAAGATCAAGGACGCCACCGAGGGGCTCGTCAACGCCAGTCATGGCTTCACCCAGCGGCTGTACGAGCAGGCTTCGCAGTCGTCGGGGCCGGGCGCGGGCGCATCGGACGGCGACGGATCGACGCAGTCCGATGACGAGGTGGTCGACGCCGAGATCGTCGACGAGCCCGGGGCATGACCCCGGGTCCAGGCCAGACCGGCGGTGCCGGTCAGCCCGAGGACGCCCGTCGCCGACCCGGCGACGGCGTCCCCGGTGCAGGCGCGCCCGGTGCAGGCGCGCCCGGAGGCACACACGGTCTCGCCGGCTCCGGGTCGTCCGGGCCAGGAGCAGCGAGCCACGGCGCCGTCCCCGAACCCACGTTCGTGCCCGGCGATATCGAGGACGTCATCGACGAGGCGGTCGAGGTGGTGGAGCAGGAGGTGGCCGAGGTCCTCGGCACGCTGCGACGCGAGCGCGACGAGTACCTCGACATGGTCCGGCGCGTCCAGG
This sequence comes from Acidimicrobiales bacterium, assembly GCA_049514335.1. Taxonomy (GTDB): domain Bacteria; phylum Actinomycetota; class Acidimicrobiia; order Acidimicrobiales; family UBA8190; genus JBEKVE01. The sequence goes on along the minus strand of JBEKVE010000044.1, from coordinate 13,387 downwards.
CCGACTTCGAGAACTTCAAGAAGCGCACCCAGCGCCAGCAGACCGATCATGTCGAGCGCGCCGCCGAGGATCTCGTCACCAAGATGCTCCCCGTCCTCGACGCCTTCGATCTGGCCCGCGCCCACCTGGGCGGCGGGGACGACGCCGGCGCCGAGGGAAAAGCGTTGCTGTCGGCGTCGAGCCTTCTGTTCGACACGCTGGCCAAGGAGGGCCTCGAGCGGATCGACGACCCGGGGGCGCTGTTCGACCCCACCATGCACGAGGCCGTGGACCGGGTCGAGGACACGGCGGGTGTGTCGGACCACGACGGTCCCGTCGTCGACGGGGTGTTGCGTGCCGGGTACCGGTGGAAGGGCCGTGTCATCCGGCCCGCCATGGTGCGGGTGCGGGGCTGATCGCCGGTGGTGGCGCAACGCGAGTGGTTGGAGAAGGACTACTACCAGGTCCTGGGCGTGGCCGCCACGGCCACGGACAAGGAGATCACGCGCTCCTACCGCAAGCTCGCCAAGCAGTTCCATCCCGACGCCAACCCGGGGTCCGAGGACCGCTTCAAGGAGATCACCGCTGCCTACGACGTGCTCGGTGACGCGGCCAAGCGCAAGGAGTACGACGAGGTCAGGCGGCTCGGGGCCTCGGGCCTCGGTGGTTTCGGCGGGGGCTTCGGCGGGTCCGGGGGCCAGACCTTCCGCGTCGAGGACCTCGGGGATCTCGGAGACCTGCTGGGCGGATTGGGAGCGAACTTCGGTGGTGGACGCCGGGGGCGCAACGCCGGGCCGCGACGCGGCGCGGATGTGGAGGCCGAGCTGCACCTGTCCTTCGAGGACGCCGTCCGGGGCGTGACGACGGCCGTGCACGTGGCGGGCGAGGCCCGGTGCGAGACGTGCGGCGGGAACGGGGCGGCACCGGGTTCCTCCCCCGTGACGTGCCCCACCTGCCACGGCCGGGGTGCGCTCGACGACAACCAGGGCCTGTTCTCGCTCAGCCGTGTCTGCCCCCAGTGCAGCGGGCGCGGCACCGTCATCGAGAAGCCGTGTCCGACATGTCGGGGGAGTGGTGTGACGCGCCGCACCCGAGAGGTGAAGGTGCGCGTGCCGGCCGGCGTGGAGGACGGGCAGCGCATCAGGGTCAAAGGACGTGGCGCGGCCGGTCGGGCCAACGGGCCCTCGGGCGACCTCTACGTGACGGTGCGGGTGGCGAGCCACGAGCTCTTCGGGCGGCGGGGGCGCAACCTGACGCTGTCGGTGCCCGTGACCTTCCCCGAGGCCGCCCTGGGATCGACGGTGACCGTGCCCACGCTCGACGGCACCGTCACACTGCGGGTCCCACCCGGCACCTCGTCGGGACAGACGTTTCGCGTGAAGGGCCGGGGTGTGACCGGCCACGGCCGCACGTCGGCGGGTGACCTCCTCGTCACCGTCGAGGTGGCAGTGCCCAAGAAGCTGACCGACGAGCAGCGCGTTGCCGTCGAGGACTACGCCCGCGTGTCCGACGAGGACCCGCGTCAATACCTGGAGGTGAACAGCGATGACACCAGCGATGCCGAACGCAGCTGAACCGGGGCGTCGCACCGTGCTGCTCGGTGGTGAAGGCGCCAGCCGTGCCGTGTACGTCATCTCGGTGGCGGCGGAGCTGGCCGGCGTCCACCCCCAGACGTTGCGCCTCTACGAACGCCGCGGTCTCGTCGACCCGTCGCGCACCGGCGGCGGGAACCGCCGCTACTCCCAGCGTGACATCGAACGGCTGCGCCGTATCGGCGACCTCACCGCCGCGGGCCTCAACCTCGAAGGCGTCCGGCGGGTGCTCGAGCTCGAGGCCGAGGTCGAGCACCTCCACGCCGAGCTCGACCGTGTGCGCGAGGAGACGCGCGAGGTGGTGGAGCGGACCCACCGCCACTACCGCCGTGACCTGGTCCCGTTGCGCCAGGCACTCGTGTGGCGGACGAGGAGGTAACCGTGGCGATCGACCCCAAACGCTGGACCCTCAAGACCCAGGAGGCATTGCAGGCCGCCACCGAGCTGGCGCGCTCGCAGAACAACGCCGAGGTGACCCCCGACCACGTGCTGGCCGCCCTGCTGGGTCAGGCCGACGGCCTGGCCCTGCCGCTCGTGGCCCGGGCCGGTGTGGAGCCGACGGCGCTCGCCAACCGTGTGGCGGAGCGCCTGGGGTCGCTGCCCAAGACCTATGGCGGCGCCGACGTCGCCCTGGCGCGCGCCACGCGCGATCTGCTCGAGGCGGCCGACGGCCTGCGCAGCGACATGGGCGACGAGTACGTGTCGGTCGAGCACCTGCTGCTGGCCATGGCCGACGCCGTCGGCGTGTCGCGCGACCAGCTGCTCACCGCCCTGCGCCAGGTGCGCGGCAGCCACCGCGTGACGTCGCAGAACCCCGAGGAGCAGTACCAGGCGCTCGAGCGCTACGCCCGCGATCTCACCGAGCTCGCCCGCCAAGGGAAGCTCGACCCCGTCATCGGGCGTGACGAGGAGATCCGCCGTGTCATCCAGGTCCTGTCGCGCCGCACCAAGAACAACCCTGTGCTCATCGGCGAGCCGGGCGTGGGTAAGACCGCCATCGTCGAGGGGCTCGCCAACCGGATCGTCGAGGGAGACGTTCCCGAGGGCCTTCGTGACAAGCGCGTCATGGCGCTCGACCTGTCGGCGATGGTGGCCGGCGCCAAGTACCGGGGCGAGTTCGAGGAGCGGCTGAAGGCGGTCCTGAAGGAGATCACCGACTCCGAGGGGGAGGTCGTCACCTTCATCGACGAGCTCCACACCATCGTCGGTGCCGGTGCGGCCGAGGGTGCGATGGACGCCGGCAACATGATCAAGCCCATGCTGGCGCGCGGCGAGCTCCGCCTCATCGGCGCCACGACCCTCGACGAGTACCGCAAGCACATCGAGAAAGATGCCGCCCTCGAGCGCCGCTTTCAGCCCGTGCTCGTCGACCAGCCCTCGGTGGAGGCCACCGTGGCCATCCTGCGCGGACTGAAAGAGCGCTACGAGGTGCACCACGGTGTCCGCATCCAGGACGCCGCGCTGGTGGCGGCGGCGGTCCTGTCGGACCGCTACGTGACGGGGCGCTTCCTCCCCGACAAGGCCATCGACCTCGTGGACGAGGCTGCCAGCCGGCTGCGCATCGAGATCGACTCCATGCCGACCGAGATCGACGTCGTCCTGCGCCGCATGCGCCAGCTCGAGATCGAGCGCGTGGCGCTCGCCAAGGAGACCGATGCCGGTTCGAAGGAGCGCCTCACCCGGTTGGACGAGGAGCTCGCCAACCTGAAGGAAGAGGCCGACGCCATGACGGCGCGCTGGCAGGCCGAGAAGGACGCCATCGCCGCCATCCGGGCGCTCAAGGAGGAGCTCGAGGTGCGCAAGGGCGAGGCGGAGCGCTACGCCCGCGACGGCGACCTCGGTCGCGCCTCGGAGATCCGCTACGGCGTGATCCCCGACATCGAGCGCCACATCGACGACGCAACCAAAGCCCTGGCCGACCTGCAGGCGTCGGGGGCGATGTTGAAGGAAGAGGTCGACGCCGAGGACGTGGCCGAGGTGGTGAGCCGCTGGACGGGCGTGCCGGTGACCAAGCTGCTCGAGGCGGAGCTGGACAAGCTCGTCCGCATGGAGGAGGCGCTGCACGCCCGGGTGGTGGGACAGGACGAGGCGGTGCGGGCGGTGTCGAACGCCATCCGGCGCAGCCGGGCCGGGCTGTCTGACCCCAACCGGCCCATCGGCTCGTTCCTCTTCCTCGGCCCGACGGGGGTGGGCAAGACCGAGCTCGCCCGCGCCCTGGCGTCGTTCCTGTTCGACGACGACCGCGCCATGGTCCGCATCGACATGGGCGAGTACCAGGAGAAGCACACGGTGTCGCGCCTCGTGGGGGCGCCGCCGGGGTACGTCGGCTACGAAGAAGGTGGTCAGCTGTCGGAGGCCGTGCGCCGCCGGCCCTACGCGGTGGTGCTCCTCGACGAGATCGAGAAGGCCCATCCCGACGTGTTCAACGTGCTGCTCCAGGTGCTCGAGGACGGTCGCCTCACCGACGGCCAGGGCCGCACGGTCGACTTCACCAACACCGTGCTCATCATGACCTCGAACCTGCCGGGCGACCCCCAGGACTTCTTCAAGCCTGAGTTCTTCAACCGCATCGACGAGGTCGTTCGCTTCCGCCGCCTGTCCGAGCAGGACATCCGCCACATCGTGGACATCCAGGTGGACCGCCTGGCGCACCGGGTGGCTGAGCGCCGCCTGACCCTCGGGGTCACCCCGGCGGCGCGCGACTGGCTGGGGCGCACCGGCTACGACCCCGACCTGGGAGCACGACCGCTGCGCCGGGTCCTCCAGCACGCGGTGGAGGATCCGCTGGCACTGGCGCTGCTCGGGGGTCGCTACACAGACGGCGACACCGTCACCGTCGACGCCGCCAAGAGCGGCAGCGGCATCGAGCTACGCTGACGGATCCGCCGCCGCCGCCGCCTCAGCGCTGGGGTCGGGGCCCGGCGTGCTCACCCGGACCCTGGCACAGGGGACAATTCCCGGCGGGGAAGACCGTGTGGCACGAGGCGAACATCCCATGGAGGTGGACGGCGAGCCTGGGATCGAACCCGTGTGAGGTGCACGCCGTCTCGGAGCAGGTCAACGTCCGGTCGTCGTGGACGATGACGGCGCCACGACACATCGTGGGCTCGGGAAAGCTCATGGGTCAATCAAAGCCCTCGACGCACCCCGCCGATAGGGACCATGGGCACATCGAATGGCGCCGTTAGAACGCTTGACCTCTGCAGGTGGCGGGTGCCGCTCCGCACGACAGATCCTGAGCATGTGCGGGTTAACCGTGGTCGAACGGGCAATTTGGCCCTAGTCCCCCAACAGCTCCGAGGCACACACTTCCCAAAACTCAGATTGTTCCCACGCCTGCAGCGCACCATGAGGAGTGCCGCAGGAACGGCTGAGCCGTGGTTTGAATAGGCGGGGCAGGAAGGGTGGGCTCCCGATGACCGTCGACGAGCCACTGTCGACCGAGGTCGACTACCAGGGTATGGCGGCGGAGTTCGGAGATCTCATCGCCGTGACGACCCTTGACGGCGTGTATCGCTACGTCTCCCCCTCGATCCGCCAACTCTTCGGATGGGCCTCTGCAGATCTGGTGGGGAAATCGGAGGGGGAATTCGTCCACCCCGACGACGTCGCGTCGTTGCAGGCGGAGCGCCAGGAGCTCGTCTCGCATCGCGTGCAGATCGGCACGATCCGGTTCCGGTGCGAGGACGGCACCTTCCTGTGGGCCGAGACCACCTCCCGCAGAGTGGACGCCGCCGACGGGGCCTGGATCGTGGTGTCGGTCAGGGACTACGCCCACAGGCAGAAAGCGGCGGCCATCCTCCAGCACCAGGCGACCACGGATCCGCTCACCGGCGTGGCCAACAGAACGGTGCTCATGGACCGGCTCCGCCAGGGACTGCGCCGATTGGAGCGGGCGCCGGGGGTGCTGGCGGTGTTCTACGTGGACCTCGACCGTTTCAAGCTGCTCAACGATTCGCTCGGTCACCAGGTGGGCGACACGGTGCTGCTGAAGATGGCGGAGCGCCTGACGCATCACCTCCGCCCCCCCGACACGTTGGCGCGGTTGGGCGGCGACGAGTTCGTGATCGTCACGGAGGGTTTGGCCGACGAGCAGGCCGCCGTCAACCTGGGGGCTCGGGTCATCGAGGACGGCCACGAGAAGTTCCGGATCGCGGGCGAGGACTTCACCTGCACCCTCAGTGTGGGGATCGCCTGCACGGCGGATTCCCGGCGCATGCCCGAGGAGCTGCTGCAGGAAGCCGACCTCGCTCTGTACCGCGCCAAAGGTCGCGGCCGCGACCGGGCCGAGCTGTTCGACGAGGACCTCCGGACGACGGCTGTCGGCCGGCTGGTCACGGAACGCATGCTGCGTCACGCCCTCGATGACCACCGGATCGTGGTCGCGTACCAGCCCATCGTGGAGCTCGGTGGGTGCCACGCGGTGGGCGTCGAGGCCCTGGTTCGGATCCGGGAAGCGAGCGGCAAGCTGATCGGCCCGGATTCCTTTCTCGAGGTGGCCCACGAGACCGGCATGCTCGTCGATATCGACGATCGGGTTTTGAGCGACGCCATCGCGCAGATCCGCGGTTGGCGCATGCGGATCGACGATCCTCATTTCACCTCGGTCGCCGTCAACGTGACTGCCCGGCACCTGGCGGACTCGGGGTTTCCCGCCGCGGTGATCGACCAGCTCGACGCCAACGCCATCCCCCACCACAACCTGCAGATCGAGATCACCGAGCAGGTCCTCATGGAAGCATCCAACTCGACGATGACCGGGCTACGGTCCCTGCGCGATGCGGGCGTCGAGGTCGGCCTGGACGACTTCGGGACGGGTTACTCGTCGCTGTCCTATCTGAGTGACTTTCCCCTCGACTTCGTGAAGATCGACCGGTCGTTCGTCCACCAGCTCACCAGTGGCAACGGCAACAGGATGGCGATCGTGTCCGCCATCATCACCCTCTCCCACGCGCTCGGTCTGAAGGTCGTGGCCGAAGGTGTGGAAACGGTCGAAGACCTCCGGACGCTCATGGAGCTCCGCTGCGACCGGGCACAGGGTTTCCTCTTCGGCGCAGCGGGGGATCCCGACTCGGTCGATGCCTTCGTGGCGGCCGGCCCCGAGCCCCGGTTCGCGCTCCCGAGCCCGTAGGGACGCAGCCATCGTGGCGGTCGCCCGCGCCATCGGCCTGACGTTCCCCGGCTCAGTAGTGAGGCCCCCAGACGCTGCCGGCAGCAACCTGTGCCGAGTTCTCGTGGTGGACCGTGTTCCGTATGTCGCGGATGGCACAGTCGAGCTCGTCGGTGACGTTCGCGAGCCGGTCGGAGGCGTCGGTGGTCGCCGATGTGCGGATTGCCTGCACCTCCACCCCAGCGGTGAAGATGTGTTGGACAACCCGGTTGAGAAGATCAGCGCTCATGCGCACATGGCGCAGATGCCGGTGATCACCGAGGGACGGCGCGCGTGCATGACCGGCCGGTTCGCTCACGATGACGGCGAGGTGCGCGCCGCAGCCGGGGGGCAGAGCGCTCAGTCGCATCTCGACAGGGAACACCGAGCCGTCGGATCGGTGTGCTTCTGTGTCGAGCTTTGGCCCCATGGATCGACGGCGCAGCTCGCCCCCCTGGAACGCAGGACCGGCCTCCTGACACCGGCGAAGGCCATCGGGGACCAGCGTGTTGATGTCGAGACCGGCCAATATCGCCCTGTCGTAGCCGAAGGTGCGCTCGGCTGCCTGGTTGGCGAACTCGATCTGGCCGCTCGCATCGACGACAAATATGGCATCGGAAGCCACTTCGACGATCAGTAGAGCAGCCGATGCGCCGAGCTCGCCCGCGTGCCGGTCAAACTGCGGCAAATGATGCTGTGTCATGAGACTCCCCTCAGGATGACGCCTCTCTGAACGAGAACGGCGGCGGAAGAGAGCCGACGGGGGATCGGAGCCAGCAGAAAGATCCTGACGTGCGTGTGTTCTCATCGTACCCCCGAAACAGGGTTTGGACCGCTGGCCCCGGCGCGATGCCCGAACCTCCTGGTTCAGTCGTTCGGCTCCGATACGGGCGGTTCGGGTCCGTCCCGAGGCGGCCCGGCTCGGGAGTGGTCCGCAAGGCGAGCCCGAGATGCCGGGGGGCGGCGGTGTCCGGTGGCTGCGGTGCGACCCCGGTGAGCCGCAGCCGGGGCGCGACCGGTGGGGAACGGCCGGCCCGGCACCGGGCGCCACGGCGCCCCGAAAACCGCCAGGTCGGTTCGCCGGAGCGGACGAGGACGAGGGCGGCGATCCGCACCGTCGGGCCCCACGACCCCGCTCCTGCCTCCGGGGAGCGAGGGGGGACCGGTGGCGGCGGTCGTGGGGGGACGGGCCCTGGAGGAGTCGTCCCAGGTCCGGGCTACACTGCGGCGTAATCCGCTGTCGTGACGGAGGAACGCGCGTGCCCGCAACCGTGGTCGTGGGGACCCAGTGGGGCGACGAGGGCAAGGGCAAGCTCACCGACCTGCTGGCCCGGGACATGCACGTGGTCGTGCGCTACCAGGGCGGCCACAACGCCGGGCACACGGTGGTGGTCGACGGCCAGTCCTTCGCGCTGCAGCTCGTCCCGAGCGGGGTGCTCTACCCGCACATCACGCCGGTCATCGGCAACGGGGTGGTGGTCGACCCCGGGGTGCTGCTGTCGGAGCTCGACACCCTGGCGTCGAAGGGCGTGGACACGAGCCGCATGGTGGTGAGCGGCAACGCCCACCTGATCATGCCGTACCACACCGAGCTCGACCGGGTCACCGAGCGCTTCCTCGGCAAGAACTCCCTCGGCACCACCAAGCGCGGCATCGGCCCCGCCTATGCCGACAAGGCGGCGCGCGTGGGCCTCCGGGTCCAGGACCTCCTGGACGCCAAGATCTTCCGCCAGAAGCTCGAGGTCGTCTTGAAGGAGAAGAACGCCATCCTGGCCAAGGTGTACAACCGCCTGCCCATCGACGCCGCCGACATCTGCGCCGAGTACCTCGACACCTACGCGCCTCGCATCGGTCCCATGGTGGGCGACACCGTGGGACTGGTCCACGATGCCCTCGACGCCGGGAGCAACGTCCTGCTCGAGGGGGCCCAGGCGACGTTCCTCGACCTCGACCACGGCACGTACCCCTTCGTCACGTCGTCGAACCCGGTGGCCGGCGGGGCCTGCACCGGCACGGGCGTGGGTCCGCGCGAGATCGGCGAGGTCATCGGCATCGCCAAGGCCTACGTGACCCGGGTGGGGGCGGGACCGTTCCCCACCGAGTGCCTCGACGAGGTGGGTGCGATCCTGGTGGAGCGAGGCAACGAGTTCGGCACCAACACGGGTCGCCGCCGCCGGTGCGGATGGTTCGACGCTGTCATGGCCCGCCAGGCGGTGCGCCTCAACTCGCTGTCGGAGGTGGCGCTCACCAAGATGGACGTGCTCGACACCTTCGACACCGTCAAGGTGTGCGTGGCCTACGAGGCGAACGGGGAGCGCTTCATCCACCCCCCCTACCACCAGTCGGTCCTGCACCAGGTGACGCCGGTGTACGAGGAGCTGCCGGGGTGGCGCAGCGACCTGTCGGGTGCCACCGAGCTCGACGACCTGCCACCCGCGGCGCGCCAGTACGTGGCCTTCCTGGCCGAGCAGATCGGCGTGCCCATCAAGCTCGTGGGGGTGGGTCCCGGACGCGAGCAGTTCGTCCGGTTCGCTGCATGAGGGGCCTCGTCGTGCACCGCCGGGGGACGCGCCCCTGCCGGGGAGCGAGCTCATGAAGGTGTGCGTGGTCGGATCCGGCGGCCGCGAGCACGCCCTGGCGCTGGCGCTGGCGCGCACCGCCGATGTGGTGGTGGCTCCGGGCAACCCGGGCATGACCGGTCGCCGCGACACCGAGGCGGTGCGCCGTGCCCCCGAATCCGAACGGATCACCGTCACCGCCGATCCCCCCGAGCGCGTCGACGCCGACCTGGTGGTGATCGGACCCGAGCAGCCGCTCGTGGACGGCCTGGCCGACCGCCTCCGTGCCGACGGTCGTCTCGTGTTCGGGCCCGGAGCCGACGGGGCAATGCTCGAGGGTTCGAAGGCCTTCATGAAAGATGTCCTGGCTGAGGCGCGCGTGCCCAGCGCCCGTTACGGCGCCTTCGACGAGGTGGGCGAGGCGGTGACGTTCCTGCGGACGCTCGACGGACCGTGGGTGGTGAAGACCGACGGGCTGGCGGCGGGCAAGGGGGTGCTCGTCACGACGTCGCTGGAGGAGGCCGAGGCGGACGTGGCGGCCAAGCTGTCGGGGGAGAGCTTCGGTGACGCCGGTCGCAGGGTGGTGGTGGAGGAGGGTCTCGCCGGCCCGGAGTGCTCGCTGCTCGTGCTGTGCGACGGCACCCGCATCGCCCCCCTTCTCCCGGCCCAGGACTTCAAGCGCATCGCCGACGGCGACGAGGGCCCCAACACCGGGGGCATGGGTGCCTACGCCCCCTACGCCCCGGTCGACCCCCGGCTCGTGGACCGGGTGCTCGACGAGGCGGTCGAGCCTCTGGTGGCGGCGCTGCGACGGCGGAACATCGACTACCGGGGCGTGCTCTACGCGGGGCTGATCCTCACCCCCGACGGGCCCCGGGTGCTCGAGTACAACGTCCGCTTCGGCGATCCCGAGACCCAGGTGGTGCTTCCGCTCATGACCGAGGACCTCACCGCCCTGCTGGCCGAGGCGGCCGGCGGGCGGCTGCGCACCGAGCCCCGCTTCTCGGCCGACGCGGCGGTGTGCGTGGTCATGGCGGCGGAGCACTACCCGGCGGCGCCGCGCACCGGCGACGTCATCGACGGCCTCGAGGCGGCGGCGACGGTGGAGGGGGTCACCGTGTTCCATGCCGGCACGAGCCTCGACGACGAGGGTCGCTTCGTGACCACCGGCGGCCGGGTGCTCGGCGTCACCGGTGTCGGCCCCGACGTGGGCGAGGCCCGACGGCGCGCCTACGACGCCGTGGGACGCGTCGGCTTTGCCGGCATGCAGTACCGCCACGACATCGCCGGCGGGGCGGCAACCCTGTCTGCGCCGGCCGCCGCCGCTCCGTCCGGGGGAGGACGGCGGTGATCCCCCGGTACTCGCTGCCGGAGATGGCGGCGCTGTTCACCGACGAGGCGCGCCTCGACACGTGGCTCGAGGTCGAGCTGCTGGCGGTGGAGGGATGGGCCGAGGTGGGGGAGATCCCCCTCGACGCCGCCGCCGCCGTGCGGGCGCGCGCCCCCAAGGTGACGCCCGAGCTGGTGGCGGCGGTCGAGGAGCGCGAACGGGTCACCGACCACGACGTGGCCGCCTTCGTCGACGTGGTGCAGGAGGCCATCGGCGCTCCCGAAGGGTCCTGGGTCCACTACGGGCTCACGTCGTCGGACGTGGTCGACACCGCCCTGTGCGCCACCCTGGTGCGCGCCGCCGACCTGCTCCTCGATGCGTCCGACGAGCTCGTGTCGGTGTTGAAGGCCCGTGCCGGCGAGTTCATCTCCACGCCCATGGCGGGACGCACCCACGGCATGCACGCCGAGCCCACCACCTTCGGGGCGAAACTCGCCCTGTGGTGCCTGCAGGCCGACCGCGACCGGTCCCGGCTGCGCGCCGCGCGCCGGGGACTGGCCGTGGGGAAGCTGTCGGGGGCGGTCGGCACCTACGCCAACATCGACCCACGGGTCGAAGCGCATGTGTGCGGCGCCCTCGGGCTCACCCCGGTGCCCGCCACCCAGGTGATCGCCCGGGACCGCCACGCCGAGCTGCTGTGGGCCTGCGCGGCGGTGGGCGCGACGGTGGAGATGATCGGCACCGAGATCCGCCACCTGGCCCGGACCGAGGTCGGAGAGGTCGAGGAGCCCTTCGGCTCGGGCCAGAAGGGCAGCTCGTCCATGCCCCACAAGCGCAACCCCGTCCTGTCGGAGCGCCTGAGCGGCCTGGCCCGCCTGCTGCGCGGCTACCTGGGTGCCGGCCTCGAGGACGTGGCGCTGTGGCACGAGCGGGACATCTCCCACAGCTCGGTGGAGCGCGTCGCCCTGCCCGACGCCTGTCTCCTCACCTACTACGTGCTGCGTCGCTGCGCCGGGCTCGTGCGCGGCCTCGTCGTGCACACCGAGCGCATGCGGGCCAACGTGGCCGAGGGGTCGTTCGGCCTGGTGTTCAGCCAGCCCGTCCTGCTCGCCCTGGTGGCGTCGGGCATGGGGCGCGACGCGGCGTACCGTGTGGTGCAGCGCGACGCCCGGCTCGCCTGGGCGGAGCGCCGGGCACTGCGGTCCGTGCTCGAGGACGACCCCGAGGTCACGCTGGAGGCGGCGTCGCTGGACGAGGCGTTCAGCCTGGAGCGGGCCCTCGGGCACGTGTCGAGGTTCACACAAGCGCTACAGGAGGTGGAGGGATGAGCCTGCCGTTGGTGAACAGCGGAAAGGTGCGCGAGCTCTACGACGCCGGGGACGGCCGCCTGCTCATGGTGGCGTCCGACCGCATGTCGGCGTTCGACGTGGTCCTGGACGAGCCCATCCCCGACAAGGGCCGCGTCCTCACCGCCATGACCGTGCACTGGCTGGAGGAGCTGGCCGATCTCGCCCCCAGCCACCTGGTGTCGGCCGATCCCACCGCCTTCCCGGCCGAGGCCGCCGACATCGGGGCCGGCCTCGGGTGGCTGGCGGGCCGGGCCCTGCTCGTGCGGCGGGCCGACATGCTGCCGCTCGAGTGCATCGTGCGTGGCTATCTGGCCGGGTCGGGGTGGAAGGAGTACACGCGCTCGGGCACGCTGCACGGCACGCCGCTGCCGGCCGGCATGGAGGAGGCCGCCCGCCTCCCCGAACCCATGTTCACGCCCTCGACGAAAGCCAGCGAGGGGCACGACGTGAACATCGACTTCGACGGGGCGGTGGACCTGGTGGGCAAGGAGATGGCGGAGCGCTGCCGCGACCTGTGCGTCGAGGCCTACCGGCGCGCCGCCGCCGCCGCCGAGAAGAGCGGGATCATCGTGGCCGACACCAAGTTCGAGCTGGGCATGATCGACGGCGAGCTGGCGCTGTGCGACGAGGTGCTCACGCCCGACTCGTCGCGCTTCTGGCCGGCCGACCAGTGGCGCCCGGGCACGAACCCCCCCGCCTTCGACAAGCAGCCGCTTCGCGACTGGCTCGAGGCGAGCGGCTGGGACAAGACGCCTCCTCCCCCGTCGCTGCCGCCCGACATCGTGACCGAGACGAGCGAGCGTTACGTCACCGCCTACGAGCGCATCAGCGGTCGCCGCCTGAGCGACTGGTACGGTGCGGCGAGGTGACGGCGACGTGAGGTACGAGGTGCTGGTGGAGGTGCGTTTGCGCCCCGGCATCGCCGATCCGCAGGGGGCCACGGTGGAGCGTGCCCTTCCCGCGCTCGGCTTCGACGGTGTGCACGCCGTGCGGGTGGGCAAGGCGGTGCGGCTCTCGGTCGAGGCCCCCGACGAGACCGCCGCCCGCCAGCGGGCCGCGGCCGTCGCCGACCGGTTGCTCGCCAACCCCGTCATCGAGGAGTCGTCGGTGTCGGTGCTGTCGTGAGCGTGCGCATCGGGGTGGTGGTGTTCCCCGGCAGCAACTGCGAGCACGACGTGGTGAAGGCGCTGGGTGTGGTGTCCGGTCAGTCGGTGCAGGCCGACCTGGTGTGGCACGGCCAGCGGTCCCTGGCCGAGTTCGACGCGGTGGTCCTGCCGGGCGGCTTCGCCCACGGCGACTACCTGCGGCCGGGCGCCATCGCCCGCTTCTCGCCCGTCATGGAGGCGGTGTCGGCCTTCGCCGCCGCCGGCGGGCCCGTCGTCGGGATCTGCAACGGCTTCCAGGTCCTCACCGAGGCGGGCCTCCTGCCC
>JBEKVE010000043.1:0-18826 GCA_049514335.1 Acidimicrobiales bacterium | reverse complement strand
AGTGGCCCAACACCGAGATGACGATGTTCCCCCACGACTGGTGCGTGTGCGACGAGGAGCGGGGGCGGTGGATCTGCCAGATCGAGAACCGCTTCAACGACCCCGGCGACGGTCAGGTGTACCAGGCGTCCAACGTCACCATCCTCCAGTACGCGGGCGACATGCGCTTCTCCTCCGAGGAGGACGTGTACAACCCGGCGCTGTTCGGTCCGGTCGTGGTGGACTGGATGAAGGCGAAGAAGGCCCACGCACCCGTCGACGCGGACCCGGAGCGGCCGGCGCAGTGAGCATCGCCGATGCGCCGAGCGGCGTCAGCCTGTCCGTGGTGCGCACACCGGACGAGCGGTTCGAGGCGCTGCACGACTACCCCTTCGAACCGCACCACGCCGATGTGCGCGCCCCGGGCCTGGCGCCGCTGCGCATGCACTACGTCGACGAGGGCCCCCGGCGGGGCCCGGTGGTGCTGCTGCTGCACGGCCAGCCCACGTGGTCGTACACCTACCGGCGGACCATCGAGGTGCTCGCCGGGCTCGGCTTGCGGGTGGTGGCACCCGACAACATCGGGTTCGGGCGCTCCGACAAGCCCGTCGACCGCACCGCGTACACCTTCGAGCGCCACGTGGGGTGGACGACGAGCCTCATCGACGCGCTCGACCTGCGATCGGTGACCCTGGTGGTGCACGACTGGGGTGGCCCCATCGGGCTCAGCGCACTGGCCGCCGACCCGACGCGATTCGCCCGCGTCGTCGCCACCAACACCGTGCTGCACACGGCGGACCCCTCGCTCGACGGCGTGCTCACGTGGGCCAACCATGGTGTCGGGACATCGAGGGTGGTGCTCGAGGAGTCCCTGGTCGACTACGTCCTGTTCTGCCAACGGGTCCCGGATCTCCTGCCGAGCACCCTCGTCTACGCCGCTCGTGGGCCACTGCCGCCGCACGTCCGGGCCGGGTACGACGCCCCGTTTCCCGATCCCGTGTTCGGGGCGGGCCTGCGCCAGATGACGAGCCTCATCCCGCTCACCCGCAACGATCCGGGCGCCGCCATCGGACGTGCCACCATGGCGGTCCTCGCCTCCTTTGAACGTCCCTTCCTCACCGCCTTCTCCGATGCCGACCCCGCCACGCGGGGATGGGAGCGGGTGTTCCAAGACCACGTGCCCGGGGCGGCGGGGCTGCACCACCCCGTCATCACCGGGGCGGGCCACTTCGTCCCCGAAGAGGAGGGCGAGCAGCTCGGTCGGATCGTGGCCCGCTTCGTGGAGGAGACCCCGGCGCCCTGAGCGGCCCGTCGCACCAGCGGGTGGGCCGGAGCTAGGAGTCGGTGGACCCGCCGACCTCGCGCCGGCGAGTCTCGAGCTCGCGCCGCTGCAACTGCGCCTCCCACATGCGCAGCCGGGCGCGCTCCTCGCGCTCGCGCACGATGGGGTGCATGGTGTCGAGCGACGGGTCGTCCAAGGGCTGGAGCCTCGACGGGTTGGCGGTGCGGCCTGCCTGGCGCGCCACGAACGAGCGCCTCGGCGCGCTCAGGCGGGGACGCCCGAAGCACAACCACAGGATCGACCCGATGTCGAACAGGAGCAGGACGATGAGGAACCAGCCGATGCGCGGAAGGTTGCGGATGTGGGACTCCTCGGTCGTGAACACGTCGTAGAGGCAGTAGACCCACACGAAGAGGAACACCACGCCCACGACACCCGCAACGACGTCCGGCACCGCCCGACCTCCTCCGCCGCCCCCGTGCCTGGCACCGGCCCGGGCAGCGTCGCCCACCGTAGCGTGGGCGGGGTCCGGGCGCCCCGGGGCCCGCTCAGTCCCCGCTCGGGGCCGCGGCGGTCACCAGATGATCGAGGCGTTCCAGCGTGCGCTCCATGTCCCGACGCGTCTTGCCCGACCAGATGTCTCCCAGCTTCAACAGGACGCGCTGGTGATCCGCGGTGATGTCCCAGCTCTCGCGGACGAGTGTCCCGTCGGGAACGGGCTCGAGCTCGTACCGCCAGATCCGCCCGGCGACGATCTTGCCGGCGAAGCCCTCGGGACCGGTCCGCCAGGCGATGCGCCGGTTCTCCTCGAACTCCACCACGCGGCTCAGGGTCGAGTACGGCACGAGCATCTTCATGGCCATGCCGAACGCCACGCCCTGCGAGAGGCGCTCCGGGACGCCGGCGGCGGCACCCTGGACCATGCCCGAGCCGTCGATCAGATGGTGCCGGGACGGATCGGCGAGCACGGCGAAGATGACGTCGGGGGGCACGGGGATGACCCGTTCGACTGTGAGCACGTACCCCAACACGTCAGTTCTCGACCTCCACCGGTGTGCCCGGCACGATCTGGGGAGCCAGCGCCGCGATGTCGTTGTCGAAGAGGCGGATGCAGCCGTGACTGGCATAGGTGCCGATCACCCACGGCTGGTCCGTGCCGTGGATGCCGATCTGCCCCGGCCCCCCCTCGAAGGTCTGGTAGGTGCCGGAGAAGTCGGAGGTCCCGAGGGCGTAGGGGCCGTAGGCACTGCCGGGGTCGGTCACCTTCACGACGAAGGCCACGAAGAACGAGCCCGTGGGCGTAGGCGAGTCGGGGGCTCCGGGGGCAACCGGGTACGTGACGACGGGCACGTTGTCACGATAGAGGGTGATCGTCCGCGCCCCGAGGTGCACCACGAGGTGCTCGGCGACGAGCGACACCGAGACGTCGGCGGCGGGGAACCAGGCCGTGGCCTCGTTGGGGCGGACCGGCAGGTAGCCCTGGATCCATCCCGGCTCGTAGCCGGTGACGAGCAGGACGTCGGTGGCGCCCAGGTAATTGGGATTGGCCAAGCTGCTCGACGGCTGGGCCGCACCGGGCGACGTGTACAGCGGCAGGCGGGTGACGAGGACGGTGGCGGCCACCGACGGGTCGGTGATGTCGGTGGCCGAGGCGTTGCGTGACGACGGGGTGGCCGGCGCGATGTACCGGCGCCACGCCACCGGGATCCCGGTCCCCCGGGCGGCGGTGGTGACGCTCGGCATCTCGGTGGGGGCGGGCGGAGGCGCGGTGGCGGCCGTCGTGGACGTGGTCGACGGTGCGGGCGGGATGATGATCGGTGCCGCCTGCAGCACGGGGGTGGCCTGCCGCGGTGACAGGGCTCCGGCGACAGGGTTGGCCACGGTCGTGGTTGGAGACGACGCCGAAGCCGGCCCCGAGGCAGCCCGGGCGATCACGGCCCCTCCAACGGCGATCGAGCCCAGCGCCACGAGGACGAGCAGGACCGCCGTTGCACCGCGCGGCGTCCGCCGCTGTCTCATCGCCGGACCCGGATCGGGCGCGGCCGGCCACCGCTTTCCAAGCGTCATCCCCCCGGCTCCGATCGCGTTTGGGCGAACGTGCTCCTAGGGAGCGTACCCGTAGCGGCACGGCAATTTCCCCCGGCCCCCGGCGGATTCACGGGCGCTGGCCCAGGTCAGGCCCACCACCTGCCCTCCCACGGCGGACCTGCTCCCTGCGGGGGGACCACGAGCCCGGCCGCCTGCCGGCGGACGGCGCGCCCCCAGCAGGGCGGCCGGCCGTGGCCGTCAGAGCGGGGCGGTGCCCGTCAGGGTGGGCAGTGCCCGTCAGACGACGGGGCTGGTCCCCGACGAAGTGGGGCCGAGATCAGCATGGGCCCGGATGGCGGATTCCACTGCGTCGGGATCGTCGGGGGTGATGAAGGGGTGGACGAACTTCCCGAGGTCGAGGATGAGACCCACCTGCTTGACGGGCCGCTTCGGATCGAGGCTGGCCCAGTAGCGCGGGTCGCCGGTGCCCCAGATCCGGCCCTTGCCTCGCAGGGCCGTCATCTGCACGCGACGCACCGACTTGATCGACGCAAAGGGGATCCGCTTGGTCCCCCACGGGAAGTAGTAGCCGCGGACCTCGATACCAGTGGGCGTCACCTTGATCCACCGATCGCTGCCGTCACCCGCCATGTGCGCCGCTCCGTCCTCACGTCATCGTGGTGCTGCGATGTCCCCGATCCTACGGCTGTCTTCGCCGGGCTGTTGCGTCACCACCGGCACAACGGGACTGCCGGGCCGCGGCCGGGCGGTCCGGAAGGGCCAGTCAAGGGCGGTGAACAGCACGAGCGCCACCCCCGCCGCGCTCACCACGTACCACGGCCACGGGCCGAGGACGCGCAGCAACGTCCACTCCCCCGGTGGAGCCCGAAGGAACATGTAATTCGCCCCGGTGGCGGCGTCGACCGCCCCCACGAAGGTGGTGTACAACGCGGTGATGGTGAACACGCGCACCACGGCGCCGCGCCGAGGGGCCAGTCCCATCCCCACCACCAGGAAGAGTGCGGCGGCCACGATGCCGAGATGGCCGACGACGTACTGGAAGAACACGAGGTGCGGGAACCCGACGTTCAGGTCGGGGGTGATCACGGCCTGCAGGGTGCCGGCCAGACCCCAGAAGTAGGTCAGCTCGACCAGGACGGGCGTCCGCCACCAGCACGCCGCCGCTGCCACCAGGACGCCGGCGTCGCACAAGGCGAGGGGAAGGGAGGTCTTGGGCGACCACGTCCCCGCCACGGCCAGGCCGACGCTGTAGCTGACGGCGTCGGCGAGCAGCGCCAGCCCGATGAGGCGCGCCACCACCGGGCGCCACGGGCCGCGGCGGCGCCGGCCGGCGAGGCACAACGCCACACAGCCCACCGCGGCAAGCGCCACGATCGACCAGTACTGCACGGCGGAGACGATCGCGATCACGGTCCGTCACCTCCACGGCCGGCCGGTGCGGCGCACCGGGACCGGACCCCGGACGCGGGGACTCCGCGCCGTGCCAATTGTGCCAGCCCGGCACGACGGGCCCGGGTCGGCGACCCGACGCCTTCGCCGACACCGGCCGCATCCGCCGTGAGTGTGCGATGCTCAGCCCGACGTCGCGGCTGCGGGGCGGACGGGGGACGACATGCAGGATCATGGCGGGCCCGGGGCGGACGACGGGGTCGGGGCGGACGACGGGGACGGCGGGGTCAGCGGAGCCCGGAGGCGATCAGGCGCAGCGGAGATCGCCCGTCGCCACACCATGCCCCTGGCGCTGCTGGCCGTGGCCCTGGTGGTCGGGGTGATCGCCTTCGCCATGTACCCCCGGACACCGGCGGTGACGGTCCAGGGCGCCGTGCAGCGCATCACCGTGGTGGGCCCCCTGCAGCCGGCCGACCTCGACGTCAACGAGGCGGGCGACGGACACGGTGGCATCCAGCTCACGGTGGCGCTGCGCGCCACCGCCCCCGAGCCGGGGCGCGTCACCCTGGAGCGGCTCGTGCTCGCCGTGTCGTCGTCACGGAAGTCGCACCCCTGCCCGCCACAGGCGATCTCGTGCCCCTCGGCGAACGGGGCCCGGACCCTGTACTACCGGTTCCCGCGCCAGCAGTGGACGAACTTCGGCGTCAACGCCATCGAGGAGTACCAGTACGGCGTGATCCTCACGGTGAGGGACATCCCGGACGTGGCACCGAACCTGGCCCAGGACGGCCAGGACGTCGCCACCTCGCTCCCGCCGGTTTCGGTGCTCCGCTACGTGTACACCGCCGGCCAGGGCGCCCCTGCTCCCACGTACTTCCCCACGCCCCCGATGATCAACTACGGCGAGCAGGTCACGAACGGGTCTGACTACACGTGGCAGGGCACGAGTCCCGTCGACACCGAGGGCTTCGACCACTGGGTCTACGCCTCCGCCGGCACGGCCCTGGCCGCACTCACCCCCACGTTCTACGTCGGGACCAACGAGTCGGTGCAGAACTGGAACACGACGCTCGTCCTCCTGGCCGGTGTGTTGCTCGGCGTGTCGGGCGGCACGCTCGTCGCCGCGTTCACCGAAGCCATCCGCAAGGAACGCGCCTGACGACACGACGCACCGCGCCCGGTACCCCATCCGGTCACGCCGGCGAGCGGGGCCCGGAGCCGGGAGGTGCGGTCGCCGCTACGACGCAGGCCGGGACGGCGCCCGGCGTCTCGCCCGGCCCGAGAACAGGATCAGGAGCAGGCCGATCAGCACACCGCCGGACCCCATCAAGGCGAGGACCGCTGTCCGCGCACCGGTGAAGGCCAGGGAGCTGAGCGCCCGCCTCGTCCCCGGGACCGTTGTCGGCGTCGTGCCCGACGACGCGGTGATGGCGTTCGATGTCGGGGCCGCCCCGCCCGCCGGCGAGGACGGCGCCGCCGCCGAGGTCGATGCGATCGCCACCCCTTCGAGCACCATGAGGTCGTCGACGCACGTCCCTCCGTCCGCCCGGCTCGAGGACCCGTCCGGGCACGTCGTGTCGTTCCAGATGGCGTGGTCGAGGACGGCGCCCGTCAGGTTGGCGCCGGCGAGGTCGGCACGGGTCAGGGTGGCGCCGGACAGATCGGCGTTCGTGAGATCCGCGCCGTGCAGATCGGCGCTCGTCAGGTTGGTGTGGGCGAGCGGGGCACGGAGGAGCCCCGCGCCCGGGCACCGGGTGTGGTGCGTGGCCGTCGGCGCGGCGACGATCACGCAATTGCCCACCGTGCGGGCCGCATCGGGGCCGGCCGTGGCCTGGGGCACCGCCACACCCAGCACCACGGCGGGGACGACGAGGCACGCCACCGCCAATCGCTTCCCCATCGCCGACCTCCGCCATCTGTGCCCGTGGCACCCGCCCGGCAATGCTCGCACAGTGGTGATGGCGACGCGTCCCTCGGTCATCGCCGCGGTGACCTCGCCGCGGGACGAGCGCGGCAGTCCTTCTCCTCATCGAGGCGCCGGTCTCCGCCCGCTATCGAAACGGGCGGAGACCGGCGTGCCTCGAGCAGATGTCAGCCGAACCCGAGGTGCTCGATCACGTGCACGGTGCTGCCCGTTCCCCAGAAGTCGCCCCACCCCGTCAGGGTGGACAGGCCCGGCACCGGGCTCGTCGACGTGGGGATGGTCGCGCCTGACGATGTGATGAGGAACGTGCCGTGCGTGATCCCGGAGGAGCTCACCGTCCCGTAGGCCCGGAGCGTCACCATGCCCGTCTGGCCGTCGAAGCTGCACGATGCGCAGGTGTCGTAGGCCAGGAACGACTGTGACCCGTCCGGGTAAGCGGTGGCCAGGAAGGCCTCGCCCGGGGACTGCCCCGGCGCACCACCGGTGTAGTCGGCGGTGCCGGTGAGGCCGTTGCCCGTGAGGGTGAAGTCGTTGAGCTCGGCGACGATGGCGTCACCCGACGACGTCGTGATCGGGTACGTCGGCAGCGTCCCCACGTTGGTGGCGGTGTGCGTGCCGTGGTAGGTGCCCAAGCTGCGGGTGCTGACCGCGAAGTGCTCGTTGATCCCGACCCCGGTGAGGTCGTTGCTCGGGTTGGCCACGGCCTCGGCCGCCGGGTTCTGCAGCACCGTGTGGAAGCTGCACTGGCCGATGGCCCGGCCCGACACGACGTCGGGGGCGGCCCCGTCGCCGAACTGCGGCGCCGGGTCGTTGTCGAAGCAGGCCAGGTTCCCGCCGACCAGGTTGTTGCCGATCTCCGTGGCGTCGGGGTCGCCCATGGTGTTGTTGGTGAAGGTGGCGTCCCCGCTGATCATGTTGCGGATCGAGCCCAGCCAGCATGTGGTCAAGCCGGTGACGGAGTAGCTCCCGCCGACGGAGTTGTCCTCGAAGTCGGTGTAGACGGGGATGAAGTCGAGGTTGGCGTCCTCGGACCACGGCTCGAGGTTGACCACCGGCGTGGTGTCCATGGGGGGCATCTGGGCGTTGCACGACTCGGCCGCGGTGCCACCTCCGCCGCCCTGGATGGAGACGTCGCCACCGAAGCTGACGTCGTGGATCACCACCGCCTGGGCGCCGAAGGCCAGCAGGTTCCCCCGGACGTTGTCGAAGGAGATGCCGGGGTCGGGGGCGGCGCAGCTGATGTTGGGCGAGCAGCCGAGGACCAGGACGGCACCGTGCTGGACGATGACGTTCCCCCCGACGGACACGGTGGCCGGCACGACGGGCGTACCCGTGGTCGGGTCACCGGGGGTCACCGCGTCGAGCAAGGCGCCCGGGGTGATGGTGAGGTTGCCCCAGATGTTGACGTTTCCCGCCGGCATGTAGCAGATGCCGGTGATGACCACCGAACCGTACGACCCGGCGGGGACGTTCCCACCCGAGCAGACGTAGGCGTGGTGCGACTGCTGACCCGAGTGCCCTGGGTCGGCACTGGCCTGGCCTGCCGCGACGAGCAAGCCCGCCAAGGCGAGCAGAACCACCGGTACGAGTCGCAACGTCTTCATGAATCTCCTCCACTGCGTAGGGGAGCGACCCCGGGGGGCGGGGTGCTGGCGCCAGCATCACCCGGGCCGCGCTGCACTGCAAGCATCTAAATTGACGAGATTCTCGGCGCCCGGACGAGCGCCCGAGACGCGTTTGCGGCACAAGGGTGCCACCCCGTTTTGCGCCTGCGTGCTAGCACGACAGAGTCATTGCGCACTTCTCACGATGCGAAACAGTGTGGTCACGCATTGCAGTCAACATGGCGAGGTCCTGACACCTCGCCGTCAGACGCCGGTGTTGTTAGCGTCGTTCGTGGTGTGATTGTTGTCAATCTCGTCGCTGTCGCCGGCAGTGTCATCGGTGTTTCCGTTGATGACGTAGTGGACATCGGCAACGCGCGTGACGACCCCGTCGGACCAGCGACCCCAGTCCTCACTCCCCCCGCGCTCCACTGCAGCGAGCGCAGAAGGCCCGTGGCGGTAGTCGTCGAAGCCGCCCTCCGACGCAAATCCCTGCTCCCACAGGTGCGTCCAGCGAGGAGGCCCCGTGATCGGCGTCATGCCGTCGAACCAGGCCGGCCCCATCGTGTTGGCGGCCGCCACCGACACGACCATAGACGGCGACGCCGCCGGCGCGTCATGGAGCCGGCGCCAGAGGCGCTCGACGGCCCCGGCCGGTGCCTCGGCCCGGAGGCGCAGGAGCACGAGGCGCCGGACACCCCTGCGGAGTCGGTAGACGGCATCATCACAGCTGTACCCCACGAGTCCAGCCCCCAGCGTGTCGTCGGTGACGACGCGTTCGGGGGAGTCCTGCAGGATGTAGCGGTCCAGGACGGCGGCGTGAAACGGGTGCACCATGTAGCGCCGGTAGGCCTCGGGCGAGGCGAAGGCGTGCTCCCACACCAGGTGGACCGGGGCGCCGGATCGGTTCCAGCCCACCGCCGAGTCCAGGACCTCGGGAACGTGGCGGCCGCTTCGGCGGCACGCCTCCTCGAACCGCCGCACGGCGCCGGCGGGCGAGTCAGCGCCGATGGCGTACACCTCAAAGCGCCGCAGCACGCCTCGTCCTCATCGGGAGTGGGCCCGTCGAGCGCAATGGGCGCACTGGGCCCGTCGGACCGCCATGGCCGGTCTGATCGCGATGGGTCCGGCTGATCGCAACGGGTATGTCACGGGGACGACAACGGGGTGGGCGTGTAGAAGCGACGTGTGCCGCCCGTGCGCAGCGAGGCGATGCGGGCGCCGTACTCGTACCAGCGGGGATCGAGCACCAGGCGCATGCGGATGTCGTTCCACTGCTCGTAGTCCGCGCACCCCCACACGACCTGGATGGACGTGGCGTCCCCCGTCCCCGCCGCCGTGGCGCACGACACGAACGATGCCCCTGCACCGGTCATCACCGGTATTCCCACGTCGCGCACGGCAACGAGGTAGTCCGCGACATGCTCGGGCTCGACCTCGACGGTGTCCACGAGGTGCAGCACCGGCCGTGCCGTCAGTCGCCCTCGCCCAGCACCCAGGCCAGGCCGCCGTGGAGGTGACGGAGGTAGGCGGGGGTCTCCCAGGCGCCGGGGAAGTGACCGAGTGACGTGTAGAAGACGCGCCCCGCCCCCTCGGTGAAGCACCACGCCAGGGGGAATCCGCACGACGGACGCCTGGCGCCTGGGACCGACATGTCGAGCTGATCGTCGGCCACCTGCAGCAGGACGCGGGCGTCGGGCCGCAGGTCGCGAAAGAGATAGACCTCGTCGTGCCAGGACCAGCGCTCGCCGAGATGGTGGGTGGCAGGGTGCGCGGCGTCGAGCACCTCGACGTCGAAGGTGGCGGTCCACGGGTGCCCGTCGAAACGCGCCCCGAGCAGCGTGGCGTAGTCGTCCCAGCCCAGGCAGGCGTCGGTGGCGGCGTGCACCCCCAGGATGCCCAGGCGCCCGGCGCGCAC
Organism: Acidimicrobiales bacterium; assembly: GCA_049514335.1. Lineage (GTDB taxonomy): Bacteria > Actinomycetota > Acidimicrobiia > Acidimicrobiales > UBA8190 > JBEKVE01. Next base: position 8,681 of record JBEKVE010000043.1, on the reverse strand, counting down.
CGCATCGGCGATGGCGCCACGTTGGGCATCCGACCAGGGCGTCTCGCCGATGGTGAAGAGGGCGAGCACGCCTCCTCGGGCCAAGGACTCGGGTGCCACCTCGCTCACGGCGCCGACCGGCACCGCCTCGAGCGAGGACAACCCCGCCAGCTCCCGGAGGGCCACCGCCGCCTGGGGCAGCACGCCGTGGACACCGGCGGGCCCGTCGGGATACGGGGCTACGTCGGTGACGATGAACAGCGGGGCCGGGCTCACCGCGCTGGATGGTAGCGGCGGCGGGGAGCGTCAGGCCTTTCAGGCCGTGATGCCCCCGTCCACGCTCAGCACCGCGCCGGTGGTGTAGGCCGACTCCTCGGACGCCAAGAAAGCGATCGCCGCCGCCACCTGATCAGGGGTGCAGAAGCCCATCCGGCTCGTGATGCGGTTGATGTGCTTCGGATCCGCACCCTCGGGCAGCGAAAAGCTGCCGATGAGCGGCGTGTCCACGCCCCCCGGGGCCACGGCGTTGATCCGGACGCCCCGCCCGGCGTACTCGTGGGCGAGCGCCTTGGTGAACAGCACCACGCCCCCCTTCGAGGCGCAGTAGGCGGCCGAGTACGCCGCGCCCATGAGGCCGGACGTCGACGCCACGTTCACCACGCTGCCGTTCAGGGGGGAGATCATGTGGGGCAGCACGGCCCGGGTCATGAGGAAGGTCCCCGTGAGGTTGACGGCCAGGATCCGGTCCCAGGTGGCGAGCGGCAGGTCGGCGGTATGGGCGAACGTGCCGATCCCGGCCACGTTGCACAGCACCTCGGGACGGCCCAGCGCCGACGCCACCTGCGCCACGGTGTCGTTCACGACCGCTTCGTCGGTGACGTCGCAGCGGTAGGCGAGGGCCTTGCCCCCGAGAACCGCCAGCGCCTCCACCGTCTCGTCGAGATTGTCGGCCACGACGTCGAGGCAGGCCACCGACGCGCCCTCTGCCGCCAGGCGGATGGCGGTGGCCCGGCCGATGCCCGACCCCGCCCCAGTCACGATGGCCGTCCTTCCCTCGAAGCGCCGCGCCGGCGGTGCCGTCACCGACGGATCGGGGCTCATGACGCGCTCCGGGCGCCGGTGCCGTCGGCCCACAGCTGATCGGTGTACGTGTCGGTGCCGGGGATGGTGGGGATGAACGGGAGCGCGGCGACGACCCGCCCGTGGCCGGTCGACTCCACGGCACGCCGATGGGCGGCCACGACCGCTTCCCAGGCCTCGCCCGGGGCGGTGTCGAGGAACCACAGCGTGAGCTGGCGCCGGTCGTCTGACTCCGACCGGGGGACGTCCCCCGGCGCGTCGATGAGCAGCGGCAGGGGATCGGCCGCCACCACCAGGCGCGCCGGCGTCCCCGGCAACAGGGCCGGCAGATGCTCGTCGCGGAGCCATGTGGCGTAGGTGTCGGCGTCGACATCCTCGGCGCGGTCGGTGAGCACCATCACCAACCCGGCCGAGGGATGGTCGAGAGCGAGCTCGGCCGGCAGGCCGTCGGCCTCGCGGGCCCGCTCCCAGGCGTAGCGGTACAGCAGGGTGTGCACGTGGTCGCGCTCGTTGAACATGCGCCCCGCCTTGTGCAGTGCCTTCACCTGGTCGACGGCCCAGCGGTTCCAGGTGTCGTGGTAGCCGTCGAGGACCCAGTAGACCGACAGGTAACTTCCCCGCCCGGGCTCACCGGTTACCTCGGAGGGATCGGGATCGCGCATCGCCTTCAGATCGGCGGTGGCCACGAAACGCTTGCCGGCGAAGTTGTAGGGCCCGATCATGCATCCCGAGTAGAAGTGGTCGCGCTCGTACCAGCGGTTGTATGCGACCTCGTGGCCACGTCTCGGCTCCACCAGGGTGACCAGCATCGAACCCAGCTTGACGGGTTCGGCGCCGGCCACGATGGGGTGCTGGCGCGGAGGCCGCGCCGGGCGCTCGCCATCACCGGTGGCCGCGGCCCCGGCCGAGGTCTGCTCGTCGCTGTGCGTCATGTGCTCACCTGCTCCTTCACTGGTCGTGCCTCGAGTCGGGCGGCACGCGCCGCCAGGGCGCGCGTGTCGATCTTGGCCATGTGTGTCACGGGGAGTTCGTCGAGGAGATGCAACCGGTCGGGCGCCTTGTAGTCCGCCAGCCGCTCCCGGCAGGCGGCGCGCAGGTCGTCGAGGCGCGGTGGCGGGACCCCGGGGACGGGAACGACGAAGGCGACCCCGATCTCTCCCAGCACGGGGTCGGGCACGCCCACCACGGCCACGGCGGCGACGCCGGGCACATCCCCGAGCACACCGGCCACCTCGGCCGGGAAGACGTTGTAGCCACCCCGGATGTACATCTCCGACACCCGGCCCACCAGCCGGAGGTTGCCGTCGTGGCCGAGCACGCCCAGGTCACCGGTGGTGATCCACCCCTCGTCGTCGAGCACCGCCGCGCTCGCTGCAGTGTCGATCAGCGCCGCACCGGCCGTGTCGGCCACGTACCCCCGCATCACCGCCCCCGACCGCAACCGGACGCGGCCCACGTCACCAGCGCGAACCCGTTCCCCCGCCTCGTCGACGAGCGCCAGGTCCACGCCGGGCACGGGCCGGCCCACCGTCGTGGCCACTACGTCATCGGGGTCGTCCGGGGTCGTTCCCGTGCCGAGCGAGGACTCGGTGGAGGTGTAGCGCACCACCACGGGACAACCGAAACGCGCCCGGAGCGCCCGGACGAGCTCGGGGGGGACCCGGGCGGCACCGGTTCCCACGATGCGCAGGTGCGACATGTCGGCGCCCTCGAGGTCGGGGTGGGCGAGCACGAGCGCCCACTGGGTCGGTACCCCCTGCCCCACGGTCACGCCTTCGCCCACCATGAGCTCGATGGCCGCGGCCGCCGACCACGGCTGGGGGGTGATCACCGTGGTCACACCGTGGGCGATCTCGTCCCAGGCGCGGGTCATGTAGCCAACATGGGCGAACGGCAACGGCGACAACCTTCGGTCACCCGGCTTCGACAGGACGTCGGTCCCGGCGGCCACGGCCCGCAGGTTGTCGTGGTCGAACACCGCCCCCTTGGGCACGCCCGTCGACCCGCTCGTCCACACCACCGCCACCGGGTCGCCGGCCTCCAGGACGGGCAATCGGGGAGCGCTCCGGCCGGCCACGCCGGCGAGCTCGGCGCGCGCCACGGTCCGGCCGGCATTCGGCGGCCCGGCCGCGCCAGCGCTGTCGCTGTCGCTGTCGCTGTCGCTGTCGACCACGGTGACCACCGGACGCAGGCGCGTCGTGATCGAGGCCTGCTCGGCCGGCCCGAGGCGGAGGTTCACGCCAGTGGTGATCGCCCCCAGCCGCGCCGCCGCCTGGTAGCACACGGCGAAATCGATGGACGACGGGAGCAGCAGGCACACCACGTCCCCGCGACCGACCCCGTAGGAGGCGAAGAGCGCCGCCACGCCGTCGGCGGCTGCGTCCCACGCTCCGAAGGTGAGGCGGCGCCGGCCGTCGGGACCGGGCGCCACGATCCCCCCGGAGCCCGCGTCGGCCGGTTCGACGTACGCCTCGACCTGCGCATTGACCTGTGCCGCGGCCCGCAGCACGTCCACCACGGTGGAGTGCTCCCCACCGATCTGACGCACCGTCATAGCGGCGTGATGGTAACAGCACGGACCGTTGCACCCGGCTCGACCACCCCACTGCGGCGGCCCCGTCCGTCCCGGCCAAGATGGGGGTCATGACGACCGAGGTGCGCCCCATGCGCCGCGACGAGCACCACCTCGCCGCCGGCGTGGCCTGCCGGGCGCTGGCCGACTCCCCCACCACCGCCGCCATCTACGGCCCCGACCCCCTCGACGGCCTGGTGGGGCTGCACCGCGAGCTGGCGCTGTTCTTCGACCTGCTCCCCTCGCCCCAATGGGCCGCCGTCGCCGGGGGATGCATCGTGGCCACTGCCGGGGTCGCCCCTCCGGGCGGTTGCATCGGGGCCTTCATGGACGACAGCCCGCCTGGCGCACCGCCGGCAGCGGAGCCGGAGGTGGGCGACCCCGCCCGGGCCCATCTCTTCTGGAAGCAGTGGGCAGCCGCCGATCCCGGCGAGGAGCACTGGCACGTCGGTCCGGTCGGGGTCGAGCCCGGGTACCAGGGGCGTGGTCTGGGCGGGGCCGTCATGCGGACCCTGTGCGCCGACCTCGACCAGCACGGCAGGCTGGCGTGGCTCGAGACGGACAAGGAGCGGAACGTGCGCTTCTACATTGGCCTCGGCTTCGAGGTGGCGGGCAACGACACCGTCCTGGGCGTGCGGACGTGGTACATGCGCCGCGACCCCCGCTAGGAAACGGACCGCGCCGCATGCGCCGTGGTGCCACCGTCGCCCTGCTCATGGTGGCGGCTGTCGTACTGGCGGCGTGCACCACCCCACGAACGGCGCATGCACCGCGTTCGACGACGGTCCCCACCGCGACAGGCGGTGCGGGCTCGGCGGCGCAGTCGGCGCGGGCGGCGGCGTCTACCGGCACGACGGTGGCGACGCCACCGGCGCCCCCCGCCCCCGGCCGCCTGGAAGCGGACGGTCTCGCCTGGCGAGGCCACGGGGCGCTCGCCTTCGTGTCCGACAACCAGCTCTACGTGCTCGACGACAACGGTGTCCTCACCAGGATCGTCGGGCCGAGCGGCGGCGCCTACGACGACCCGACGTGGTCGGGGGACGGGCAGTGGCTGGCGTTCGCCTACGACGTGGCGCCCACCCAGCTCCCCGAAGGTCTGCCCGACCAGGACGAGCCCGCCGACGACACCCTGTGGCTCGTCCACGCAGGCGACACCACCGCCCACCAGGTCGCCCCCATGGACATCGGCCAATTCGCCTGGGCCCCGGTGGGACCACCCCTGCTCGCCTTCGAGACGCTCACCTTCGACGCCCTGTCACAGTCGCTGTGGACCGACGTCCCCGGGCACGCCGCGACGGCCGTTCCCGGGCTGAGCGTCGAGGCGGGCGGCTTCGCATGGTCACCCGATGCCACCCATTTCGCCATCGTGGCCGGCACCAACCCCACCCCCGGCGGCCCGGCCCCGACAGCGCAGCTCCAGGTGATCCCCGTGTCCGGGGGCCCGGCGGTCACCTGGTACGCCACCACGGGCAACAGCATCGACCTCGACGGCTGGTGGCCCGACGGCGGCGGCATCCTCTTCTGGCTGGACGTCGGCTCGTCGTCGTCGGTCGCCTCCGACGGGCTCACGCTCTACAGCCAGGGGCGCGGCGCGTCGCCCCGGGCGCTCGCCACCACCTTGGTGAACACCTCCTGGGTGGTGCCGAGCCCCACCGGGGACACGGTGGCGGTGGTGGCGGGCGGGGACCGCTTCGTCTGGGGCGGAGGAAAGAACGTCGAGACGTGCGGCCTGGCCACCGCGGTGTGTACGCCCGTCACCCGTTCCGGGGGGACCGTGACCCTGTCCCCGGCGTGGGCGTCGTCGCGACAGCTCTCGTACATCGTGGCCTCGGCCAGCGGTCCGTTCGCAAAGGACGGGCCAGCCGACTTCAGTCCCGGGTGGATGGCGCAATGGGACGCCACCAACCGGCTCGACCTGTCGGGCTCGCAGGGCCCCACGTCGCTGTCCGCGGCGGGGAGCGGCGTCGTCGACGTGGTGTGGAACGACGCCGGAACGGGCCTCCTCCTCGTGCGCGACGACGCACTGTGGTGGGAGCCCTCGAGCTCGTCGGCGCCGGCGCGGGTGGCCGGTCCGCTCTACTCGACTGCGGCACCGAGCGGTTACTACGGTCAGGTCGCCTGGCCCTCGATGTTCGCCTGGTATTCCGGCGCCGGCGCGTCGGCGGGCTGAGGGCGGGTTCGATCCGGAAGGTCGCAAGCCCGGAAGGCCCCAAGCCCAGGAGGCCGGAGGGGCGCGAAGCCGGAAGGAGTTCGGAAGGAGTCACGTGCAGGTCCATCTGGTCGACGGCACCTACGAGTTGTTCCGTCACTACTTCGGAGCGCCACCGCGTGAGAGTGCCGGGGGCGGAGACATCGCCGCGGTGCGCGGCGTGGTGGCGTCGGTGCTGTCGATGCTCGCCGACGGGGCCACCCACGTGGGCGTGGCCACCGACCACGTCATCGAATCTTTCCGCAACGACATGTGGCCCGGCTACAAGACCGGCGGCGGGGTTCCCGAGGCACTCATGGCCCAGTTCCCGCTGCTCGAGACGGCACTGGCCGCACTGGGGGTGACGGTGTGGCCCATGGTCGAGCTCGAAGCCGACGACGCCCTGGCGTCCGCCGCCGCCGTGGCGGCCGACGACGCGGCCGTGGAGCGGGTCTTCGTGTGCACGCCCGACAAGGACCTGGCCCAGTGCGTGCGTGGGACCCGGGTCGTCCAGCTCGACCGGCGCAAAGACGTCGTCACCGACGAGGAGGGCGTCCGGGCCAAGTACGGGGTCGACCCCGGTTCGATCCCCGACTGGCTGGCGCTCGTCGGCGACAGCGCCGATGGGTTCCCCGGTCTTGCGGGGTGGGGGAAGCAGTCGGCGTCCACGGTCCTCGGCCATTACGGGCACCTCGAGTCCATCCCACCCGACGCCTCGGCGTGGAACGAGGCGGTCCGCAAGGCGGTGCGATCGGCGCCCCGGCTGGCCGAGCGTTTGGCCGCGGACAAAGAGCAGGCGTTGTTGTTTCGCGTCCTGGCCACCTTGCGTATCGACCGGACGCTGTTGCCCTCAGTGGCCGACCTGCGCTGGGAGGGCCCGACCGACGCCTTCGACGACGTCGCGTCGTTCCTGACCGACCCGGCCCTGGCGCGACGGGCCACGGCGCTGCGGCCTTCGTAACCACACCGGCGCCGACGCCTCCCTCCCGGCTACGTTGCCGTGCCATGACCGAGCCGGCTTCCGCAGCTGACCGCCTGGTGTTCCCCCCGGGTTTCGTGTGGGGAACGGCGACGTCCTCGCATCAGATCGAGGGCGGGAGCGTCTACAACGACTGGTGGGAGTGGGAGCACGACCCGGCGTCGGGCTGCGTCGAGTCGAGCGGGGACGCCTGTGACTCCTTCAACCGCTGGCCCGAGGACGTCGGGATCGTGGCCGATCTCGGCCTCGGGGCATACCGGTTCTCCCTCGAGTGGAGCCGGATCGAGCCCGAGGAGGGCGAGTGGTCCATGGCCGCGCTCGACCATTACCGGCGTATGTGCGCCGCCCTCCTCGAGCGCGGCGTCTCCCCCGTCGTCACCTTTCACCACTTCACCACGCCGCGGTGGTTGGTCGCCCGGGGAGGATGGGAGGCGCCCGACGCACCCGACCGGTTCGCCCGCTACGTGGCACGCGCCACCGAGCACTTCGGTGACCTCATCGGCACGGCGTGCACCATCAACGAGCCGAACGTAGTGGCCGTGCTCGGCTACACCGTCGGCATCTACCCGCCGGGAATGAAAGACGAGTACGCCCGTCACTTCGCCGTGAACGAGGCCTTCGTGCGCGCCCACCGGCTGGCGGTGGACGCCCTGCGCTCGGGACCGGGGTCCTTTCCGGTGGGGATCACCCTGTCTATGGAGGAGCTGGTGGCGGGAGAGGGTGGGGAGCAGACACGCGACGCCGCCGAACAGATCCTCGAGAACACCTTCCTGGACGCCACCGAGGGGGACGACTTCATCGGCGTGCAGTGCTACGAGCGCACCGTCCTCGGCCCCACCGGGCCGATCGAGCCCGAGCCGGGCACACGCCTGACCCAGATGGGCTACCAGTTCTGGCCCCAAGTGGTCGAGTACACGGTGCGCCGGGCTGCGGCGTACACGGGGATCCCCGTCATCGTGACCGAGAACGGTCTCGCCACCGAGGACGACGGCGAGCGCATCGAGTTCATCTCCACCGCGCTGCAGGGACTGCACCGCTGCATCGCCGACGGCATCGACGTGCGCGGCTACTTCGTCTGGAGCCTGCTCGACAACTTCGAGTGGCACCTCGGGTTCGGTCCGACGCTCGGCCTGTGCGCCGTGGACCGCACCACCTTCGAGCGCCGCCCCAAGCCCAGCGCCCACTGGTTCGGCAGCGTGGCCAAGGCCAACGCGCTGGTGCCGCCCCCGTCCTGACCGTGCCGGTGCCGGTACTCGTGACCGTGATCCGGCACCGGAGCCCGGCTCCCCAGCACGACCACCCCGGTAACATGACGGCGTGAAAGGTGACCGCGTCGAGGTCGTGGTGGACGTGGGCGACGGCGTGCAGCGCTTCGACATCGTGGCCAGCCGGGCCGGCCGACGGGTCGAAGTCGGCAGTTCGCGTGGGACGGTCGAGGTCGTCGAGGTGACCCGCACCGGCCGCCCCGTGCGCACGGCCCGTTTCATGGCGACCAGGGTGGTGGCAGTCGTCGAGCACCCGGCGCAGGACGCCACGCCCTGACAGTCGCGCCGCTTCCCCCCCTCACCCTGGGGGCGACCCGACTGCCCGTCACGCCCGTCGGGCTGGGACTGGCGGCCCTGGGTCGTCCGGCGTACATCACCCTCGGTCGCCCCGAGGAGCTCGGCCGCGATCGTGCCGTCGCCACCATGGAACGACGCACCCACACCATGCTGGACGCCGCCTTCGCCGCCGGGGTGCGGTACATCGACACGGCCCGCTCCTACGGCAGGGCAGAGGAGTTCCTGGCTTCGTGGCTGGAGGCCCGGGCCGTCGCACCGGACACGATCACCATCGGGTCGAAGTGGGGATACCGCTACACCGGTGGCTGGCGCATGGACGCG
>JBEKVE010000042.1:0-28774 GCA_049514335.1 Acidimicrobiales bacterium | reverse complement strand
TCGGTGACCCTCGACGTGCCGCCCGGGCTCGGCGCGTACTCCAACGGCCCCGAGACCGGGCGCACGGCGCTCGAGGGGGGCGGGGCCCAGGTGCAGTTCGGTGACACCATCCCCATGTCCACCTATCTCGTCGCCTTCGTGGTGGGGCCCATGGTGGCCACCGATCCCGTCGACGTGCGGGGCACGGCCGTCCGGGTGGTGCACGTGCCGGGCAAGGAGGCGCTCACCGCCTTCGCCCTCGAAGCCGCGGCGCACTCGCTCGAGTTCTTCACCGACTGGTTCGGCATCGACTACCCGGGCGAGAAGCTCGACCTGGTGGCCATACCGGACTTCGCCTTCGGCGCCATGGAGAACCTCGGATGCGTGACGTTCCGCGAGGCCGTGCTGCTCGCCGACCCGGCCCGTGCGTCACGCGTCGAGCTCGAGCGCATCGCCGACGTCATCTCCCACGAGATCGCCCACATGTGGTTCGGCGACCTCGTCACCATGCGGTGGTGGAACGGCATCTGGCTCAACGAGGCCTTCGCCACCTTCATGGAGCTGTTGTGCGTGGACCACTTCCGCCCCGAGTGGCAGCGGTGGGTGACCTTCGGCATGGAGCGCGAGGCCGCCATGGCCACCGACGCCCTGCACGCCACGCGCCCCGTCGAGTACCCCGTCGGGCCTCCCGAAGAGGCACAGGGGATGTTCGACGTCCTGACCTACCAGAAGGGTGCGGGGGTGCTGCGCATGCTGGAGCGGTACCTGGGGGCGCAGCGCTTCCAGGCCGGCATCCGCCGCTACCTCGACACGCACCGCTACGCCAACACCGAGACGGCAGACCTGTGGGACGCCCTGGAGGCGTCGAGCGGGGAGCCGGTGCGCGCCGTCATGGACAGCTGGATCCTGCAGGGGGGCTTCCCCCTGGTGACGGTGCACAGCGACGTGCTCAGCCAGGAACCCTTCTCCTACGCCCCCGGCGGCGGTCCGAGCGCCATCGGGTCGCGCTGGTCGGTGCCGGTCATCACCCGCGCCCTCGGGGGCACAGAGGCCCGCATCCTGCTCGGATCGGACCCCACGGCCATCGACGGCGGCGCCCTCGGCGTCGTCAACGCCGGGGGCTCGGGCTACTACCGGGTGCGCTATGCGCCGGACCACCTGCGCGCCCTGGCGGGCCGGCTGGGCGAGCTCGAGCTGCTGGAGCGGTTCAACCTCCTGGGTGACACGTGGGCGGCCGTGGTGGCCCAGCGCGCCGGGCTCGACGACTTCCTGCTCCTGGCCGAGGCGGCCGCCGACGAGATCGACCCCGACGTGTGGGCCCAGGTGACGGGGCCGCTGTCGTTTCTCGACCACGCCGTGGACGACGCCACGCGTCCCGCCCTGGCGGCCTACGCCCGGGCGCTGCTGGCCCCGGTCTTCGCCCGGCTGGGCTGGGACCCCGAGCCCGGGGAGGGCCCCCGCGTTCCGACGCTGCGGGCCCAGCTCGTGGCGGCGCTCGGCACCGTCGGCCAGGACCCCGCCGTGCGCGCCGAGGCGACCGGGCGCTACGAGGCGGCCGAGCGCGGCGAGGCGGTCCTCGACCCCGACCTGTTCTCGGCCGTGCTGAGCGTGGTGGCCGCCGCCGGCGGGGAGGCGCGCTACGAGGACGTCCTCGAGCACTACCGGCACCCGGCCACGCCCCAGGAGGAGATGCGGTACCTCTACGCCCTGGCCGGGTTCGGCGACGCCGCCCTGGCGGCGCGCACCTTCGACCTGGCCCGCACCGAGGTGCGGTCGCAGAACGCCCCGTTCGTGGTGCACCTGCTGCTCGCCAACCGCGAGGCGGGTCCCGCCACGTGGGGGCGGGTGGCGGCGCACTGGGACGAGCTCGGCCAGCGTGTCCCCGCCACCATGGTCCCCCGCCTGGTGGACGGGGTCCGGCTGTTGTGCCGCGACGACGCCCTCGCCGAGGAGATCAGGGACTTCGTGGTCGCCCACCCGGTGCGGAGCGGGCAGCGCACCGTGGAGCAGACCCTCGAGCGCCTAGCGGTGAACGTGTCTCTGGCCGCCTCCCTGCGCGACTCGGCGGGCCGCGCCCTGGCAGCGGGCACCGGCCGCCTGGGTGCGCGCTGACGCCGCCGCACGCCGCACACCGGGCGCACCCGCGGCGTTCCCCGCCCCCGCCGGTCCCCACGGTGGTGGAGCACCAGCCATGAGCCTGTCGGTCCTCGCCATCACCTTCGGTCTCATCTTCGTGGCCGAGCTGCCCGACAAGACGATGATCGCCACCATCGTGCTGTCGAGCCGGTACCGGGCCCTGCCTGTGTGGAGCGGCGCGGCGCTGGCCATGGTGTTCAACTCAGGGGTGGCGGTGGGGGCGGGGCGGCTCCTCGAGCTGCTGCCGCACCGCGTGGTGCAGGGGGTGGTGACCGCCTTCTTCGCCGCCGGGGCGCTCTATCTGCTCCTCGTGCACGAGAACAAGGAGCGGGACAAAGGAGCGGAGGAAGCCGACAAGGTCCGTTCCGCCCGGCGCGTGGCCCTCGGGTCGTTCGCCGTCATCGTCCTGGCCGAGCTGGGCGACATCACCCAGATCCTCACCGCCAACCTCGTGGCCCGCTACCACGCCCCGCTGTCGGTCTTCGTCGGGGCGGCCGGCGCCCTGGTGCTGGTGATGGGCGTGGGGGTGGTGGGAGGCCGCGCCCTGCTGCGCGTCCTGCCGCTCGCCACCATCCGCCGGGTGGCCGGAATCGTGCTGGCCGGGTTCGCCGTGTACAACCTGGTGTCTGTGGTGCGGTCATGACGGAGCGGACAGACCAATTGCTGGCCCTGGCCCGGGCGGCCCGGGGCTTCATGCCCGACGACGAGGGCCTGGCCCTGTACGAGGCGGCGCTGCGGGCCGGGCGCGACGGTCCGGCCGGGGGCACCATCGTGGAGATCGGCGCGTGGTGCGGGAAGTCCACCGTCTACCTGGGGGCGGCGGCCGAAGCCACGGGGGCGGTGGTCTTCAGCCTCGACCACCACCACGGGTCGGAGGAGAACCAGGCCGGGTGGGAGCACCACGACCTCGAGGTCGTCGACCCCGGCACCGGTCGCATCGACACCCTGCCGTTCTGGCGCCGCACCGTCGACGGCGCCGGGCTCGGGCACTCGGTGGTGGGTGTGGTGGGCGACTCCCCCGTGGTGGCGTCGCGCTGGCGCAGCGCGCTCGACCTGTGCTTCATCGACGGTGGGCACGGCTCCGAGCCGGCCTGGGCCGACTTCCGGGGATGGTCGCCGCACGTGGCCGTGGGGGGATGGCTGGCCATCCACGACGTGTTCCCCGATCCCGCCGACGGCGGGCGCCCCCCCTACGAGCTGTTCTGCGCCGCGCTCGAGTCGGGCGAGTTCGTCCAGGACGTCGCCTGCGGCTCGCTGCGCGTGCTCAGGCGGGTGGGCCCGCCAGCGCCGGCTGGGTGAGGTCGAGCCCGTGGGGAAGCGACTCCCCGCGGAACAACCCGGCGGCCGGCGTGGTGTCGGACAACGCGTCGGCGGCGAGCACGATGGCCCCGGCGGTGTAGGTGGTGCGCTCGGCGAAGGGGAACGTCTCGTGGTCCGGGTAGACGATGCCGGTCCAGTACGAGCCGTCGTCGCGGCGGTGCGCCCGGGTCCAGGTGAGCAGGTCGAGCGCCTGGGAGCGCCGGCCCATGGCGTCGAGGGCGAGCGCGCACTCCGCCGTCTCCGCCGCCGTGACCCACGGGCCCGTCGACACGCAGCGCACGCCCCGGCCCTCCATGACGAACACGTCCCACCAAGCGTCGATGCGCGCTTCGGCCGCCTCGTCGGTGAGGGCGCCGCACAGCACCGGGTAGTACCAGTCCATGGCGAACACCCCGTGAGCAGGGGGTAGCGCCCGAGCCGCCCGTCGGGGTCGACGGACCACAGGATCGCTCCGTGGTCACGCTGGTAGCGCAGCACGAACTCGAGCGCCCGGTCCACGACGGGCCACATGTGCTCGACGAGCGAGCGCTCCCCCGTCACCCGGTAGTAGTGCCACACGCCGGTGGCCACGTAGGCGCACACGTTGGTGTCGAGGCGGGGGTCCTTCACGCCACTGCCGGCCAGGTAGTAGTTGAACCACGAGCCGTCGGGGAGCTGGGTGTCGGCCAGCCACTGGTAGGCGGAGCGGGCCTCGCCGTCGAACCCGGCCACGGTGAGGGCCATGGCCGACTCGACGTGGTTCCACGGGTCGCAGTGTCCGCCCTCGAACCACGGCACCATGCCGTCAGGCCGTTGCACGGCCGCGATCGACCCGGCCGTGGCCAACACCTCGGCCGCGCTCAGGACGCCTTCGACGGCGGGGACCAGGTCCAGGCGCGACGGGCCGGCGCCTGAGGGGAGCATGCCTTCTGTCCTTGTCATGCCGGCTTCTCCAGGTAGACGACGAAGCTCTTGCCGAGCAGCGGGTTGAGCAGGTGGTCGGCGACCCGGGTGAGGCGCGGGGCGCGCATGATGTCCCACACGAGCAGGCTGTGATAGGCGCGCACCAGGGGGTGGTTCTCGCGCCGGGGGCCCACGACGCAGCGCAACCACCAGTAGGGCGAGTGCAGGGCGTGGGCGTGGTGGCTCCCCACCGGTCGCAGCCCCGCGCCCCGCAGACGCTCCAGGAGGGTGGAGCGGCGGTAGATGCGCACGTGGCCACCGGGGACGTCGTGGTAGTCGTTGGACAGCGCCCAGTTGACGGCCTCGGGCCCGAAGCGCGGCACCGTGACGGCCATCGTCCCTCCGGGGCGCAGCACCCGCGACAGCTCGGCCATGGCCGTGCCGTCGTCGGGGATGTGCTCGAGCACCTCGGAGGCGATGACGCGGTCGAAGCTGGCGTCGGCGAAGGGCAGGCGCAAGGCGTCGCCCTGCACCACGCCGGCCTCGTCGTCGGTGCGGATCTCGTCGGCGTCGAGCATGGCGCCGATGGTGTCGCGCACCTGGGCCACCTCGGCGGCCTGGGCGTCGAGGGCGACCACCCTGGCCCCCAGGCGCACGGCCTGGAAGGCGTGTCGTCCCCCACCGCACCCCAGGTCGAGCAGGCGCTCACCGCGCTGCACGCCGAGCTGGCCGTAGTCGACGGTCAGCACGGCTCGCTCCTCGCCGCGTGCGCAGCGGTGTGCGGCAGCGAAGCCCGGCGGTGCTCGTCGAGCACCACCCGGTACTGCTCGAGGGTGCCGCGCGCCGTCGCTCCCCAGGTGAACCGGCCGAGCACCCGGGCCCGGCCCCCCTCACCCAGGCGGGCGGCCAGTGCGGGGTCGTCGAAGATGCGGCGGATGGCCCCGGCCAGCGCCTCGGGGTCGTCGGGAGTCACGAGCAGCGCCGTCTCCCCGTCAGCGCCCACCACCTCGGGCAGGGCGCCGCCGGTGGTGGCGACGAGGGGCACGCCGCATGCCATGGCTTCGATGGCAGGGAGCGAGAACCCCTCGTACAACGACGGCACCACGGCCACCTCGGCTTCGCCGTACAGGCAGGCCAGCTCGTCGTCGGAGATCCCCCGGACGCAGCGCACCACCGGCGCCAGGCCCAGCCGGTCGATGGTGCGGGCCACCCGTCCGCCCTCCTGGGGCTTGCCGATCACCACCAGCTCGATGTCGCGCTCGGTGCGCAGCTTGGCCACGGCCTCGAGCAAGGGCACGAGGCCCTTCATGGGCACGTCGCTCGACGACGTCACCATGATGCGCCCCTTGATGCGCGGTCGCTCGGGGCGGGGGCGGAACACCGTGTGGTCGACCCCGACCGGGACCACCGTCATGCGCGACGGGTCCACGCCCATCTGGGCGGCGATGTCCGTCTTCGAGGATTCCGACACCGTCACGATGCGCGGCAGCTGCCTGGCCACACGCTTCTGCATGCCGAGGAACCCGAACCAGCGCCGCTGGGTGAGGCGGCGATAGCCGTTCTCGGCGTGCGACAGGGCCAGCACGCGGTCCACGGTGATGGGGTGGTGCAGCGTCGTGAGCAGGGGCCAGCCGTCCTCGATCATCCCCAGCAGACCCGAACCCAGGCACTGGTTGTCGTGGACGATGTCGAACTCGTCACGCCGCTCCTGTAGGAGCCGCCGGGCCCGCAGGGAGAAGGTGCGGGGCTCGGGGAACCCGGCCGTGCACATCACGCCGAACTCGAGCAGGTCGATGGAGGACCCGAACTCCCGGGGGTGCGGCACCCGGAAGGGGTCGGGGTCGCGGTACAGATCGAGGCCGGGCACGGGGGTGAACCCGACGCCCTCGTCGAGCACGGGCCAGGGCTGGCCGGCGAAGACCTCGACCGAGTGGCCCATGGCCACGAGCTCCCGGGCCACGTGGCGGGTGTAGACACCCTGGCCACCGCAGCGGGGGTTGCCCCGGTAGACGAGGTAGGCGATGCGCAGGCCGCCCGGGGCGGGCGGGGCGGCGGGGCGGCGGGCGGGGACCTCGATGTGCTTGCTGCGCTCCCACGAGGCACGGATCTCGGCCAGCCGCTGGCGGGGGCTCTTAGGCACGCGCGTCGCCCCCGGGGAAGACCATGGCCGGTCAGCCTCCCCCGGATCGCTGTCCCCATGCAAACGGCGAGCCCCCGACCACGGACATCGCGCCCGAACCGTCCTGGCGAGCACGCGTGGGGCCCGCATCGCCGTCCACTAGGTTGAGAGGTGTCACCCGGCCCCGTTGACCCGGGTGGCGCACTGTGTGCCCCGAGGGAGCGCCAACGCGATGGCAATCGAGTTCCTGCACCTGTCGAGCGTGGTCAGAGGGGCGCTCGTGGACCGGGACGGCGACCGCCTGGGGCGGGTCGAGGACCTCATCGCCCGGGTGGGCTTCTCCCCCCACCCCCCCGTCACCGGCGCCGTGGTGCGCATCGCCCATCGCCAGCTGTTCGTGCCCGTGTCCCTCATCGCCGACCTGCGACCGGGGCAGGTCGTGTTCTCGGGTGCCACCGTGAGCCTGAAGCGCTTCGAGCGCCGCCCCGGTGAGCTGCTGCTGTCGAAGGACCTGAGCGCCCGTCACCTCATCAACCTGCAGGGCGCCCGACTCATCCGGGCCAACGAGATCGAGCTGGCCAAGGTGGACGGCCGGTGGGAGATCGTGGCCGTCGACCCGAGCCCCCGGGTGGCCCTGCGCCGCCTGCTGCCGCGGCCCCTGGGCCGTCGCGTGCCGCCCGGCAAGGTCGTGGACTGGGGCAGCATCGAGCCCTTCGTGGCCCACGTGCCCACCGCCCGCCTGCACATCCCCTACCGAAAGCTGGCTCGGCTGCACCCCGCCCAGATCGCCGACCTGGTGGAGGCGGCCTCTCACGAGGAGGGCGAGGAGATCATCGAGGCGGTGGGCCAGGACCGCGAGCTCGAGGCCGACGTGTTCGAGGAGCTCGACGCCGAGCACCAGCTCGAGTTCGTGCAGAGCCGCACCGACGCCGAGGCGGCCCGGCTGCTCGCCACCATGGCCACCGACGACGCCGCCGACCTCATCACCGAGCTGGACCAGGAACGCCGCCTCCCCGTGCTCGGCCTCCTGCCCGGGCCCAAACAGCGCAAGATCCGGGCCCTGCTCAGCTACAACCCCGAGACGGCGGGCGGGCTCATGATCCCCGACTTCGTGTGCCTGCCGGCCTCGACGCCGGTACGCGACGCCCTCGAGGTGGTCCGCACGAGCACGGCTCCGCCCGAGGCGCTGGCGGTGGTGTTCGCGGAGGGACCCGAGGGTCGCGTCACCGGCTCGGCCTCGGTGGTGTCGCTCGTGCAGGCGCCGGACTCGGCCATCTTGTCCTCGGTGGTGCGCCCCAACCCGGCCCACGTGCACCCCGACTGGGACCTCCACGCCGTCACCCGCAAGATGACCGACTTCAACCTCACCGTGGCACCGGTCATGGACGAGAACCACCGCATGGTGGGTGTCATCACGGTGGACGACCTGCTCGAGATGCTGCTCCCCACGGGGTGGCGCCGGGACTTCGGCATGACCTCGGTGGAGGAGTGAGCGGCGACCCGGTCCAGGGGTGCGGTGGCGGGCGGGTGGCCTCCCCTTGGACCTGCTCGAGCAGGTAGGCTGGCACTTCGAAGCAGCCTCACCTCGGCCGGGCGACCGGCGAGGCGGCGTGCGCCGCGGGGAGTATGCAGTGTGCGGCGAGTCCGGTGCCCTACCGGACGTCACGGGCCTGTGGTGGGTTCCCCAGGGCCAGGCAAAGGAGCAGCGCTGCACGCTGACGCGTCACCACGACGATTCGTGCGCGCATGCCCCGCAGGGATGACGCCACTGGGCTGACCCGGAGGCCGACCCGCGCGTGGCGTGTGCGCGTTCCATGCACGCCTACGACGCCGGCACCGTCGGGAGGTCCCCCATGGCCGACAAGGCCCTGCACACCGAGAACGCCAGCGCGGCCTCGGCCGCAGATGGTGCGCGCCACGGCGCCGGTGGCCACGGCGCCGAGCAGGGCAATACCGAGCGCGGCGACATCCAGGGTGCCTTCGGCACCATCCGCGAGCACGACGAGGGGCCCCGCCGGTCGTGGCGGGGCCGGGCCCTCACCCTCCTCGCCATCCTCGGTCCCGGCCTCATCGTCATGGTGGGCGACAACGACGCCGGTGGGGTGGCCACCTACGCCCAGGCCGGGCAGAACTACGGGCTGACGCTGCTGTGGACGTTGCCGCTGCTCATCCCCGTCCTCATCGTCAACCAGGAGATGGTGGTGCGCCTGGGGGCGGTGTGCGGTGTCGGGCACGCCCGGCTCATCCGGGAGCGCTTCGGCCGCTTCTGGGGGGCGTTCTCGGTGGGAGATCTGTTCGTCTTGAACTTCCTCACCATCGTGACCGAGTTCATCGGCGTCAGCCTGGCGCTCGGGTACTTCGGCGTGAGCCCCTACATCTCCGTACCGCTGGCCGGCCTGGCGCTCGTGGCCATGACGGCAACGGGCAGCTTCCGCCGCTGGGAGCGGTTCATGCTCGTGTTCATCGTGGCCAACTTCCTCGTCATCCCCCTGGCCGTCTACGCCCACCCCCATGCCGGACCGGTGCTCTCGCACTACCTGCTGCCCGGCGTGGCGGGCGGGTTCAACTCCACCTCGATCCTGCTCATCATCGCCATCGTGGGCACGACGGTGGCGCCGTGGCAGCTGTTCTTCCAGCAGTCGAACATCGTGGACAAGCGCATCACCCCCCGGTGGATGAACTACGAGCGGGTGGACACGGTCCTCGGGTCGTTCGTGACGGTGCTGGCGGCCAGCCTCATCATGATCACCGCCGCCTACGCATTCACCGGGACGCACGCCTTCGGCCACTTCTCCCTGAAGACGGGGGCGGGCGGCGTGGCGCACGGCCTCGAGCACTACCTGGGCCACGCCACCGGCACGCTGTTCGCCATCATCCTGCTCAACGCGTCGATCATCGGGGCGGCGGCGGTGACCCTGTCCACGTCCTACGCCTTCGGTGACATGTTCGGCATCCGGCACTCGCTCAACCGCCGGGTGCGCGACGCAAAGGCCTTCTACGCCATCTTCACCGGCATCGTGGCCATGGCCGCCGCCATCGTGCTCCTCCCGGGTGCACCGCTCGGCCTCATCACCACCGCCGTGCAGGCGCTGGCCGGCATCTTGCTGCCGAGCGCCACGGTGTTCCTGCTGTTGCTGTGCAACGACAAGGCCGTGCTGGGCCCCTGGATCAACCGGCCCTGGCTCAACTGTGTCGCCACGGTCATCGTGTCGGTGCTGTTCGTGCTGTCGTTCATCTTGATGATCACCACCGTCTTCACCCACATCGACGTGGGCGTCCTGCTCATCGCCCTGGGCGCGGGCATGGTGGCGGTGCTGGCCGTGGCGGGCGTCCTGTACCGACGGGCGGTGCGCGGCCGGCCCGCCGTATGTACCTCATGTACGGCTACGTGTTCCTGGCGGTCGCGCTCCTGCTCGTGAAGGCCATCGAGATCGGCTGAGGCGAGATCGGCTGAGGCGAGGCCGGGGCGCGCATGTGACAGCGCCGCCCGCCGGCGGTACCGTCGGCCAGGGCGGTGTCGTCGACCGAGGAGCATGGCCATGGACCTGACCTATCCCCCTGAGGCGGAGGCGCTGCGCAAGGAGATCCGGGGCTGGTTGGAGGACAACCTGCCCCAGGGTTGGTTCGAGCCCGGCTTCCGCCTCACCGACGAGGAGCGGCGGGCCTTCAACGCCGGGTGGACCGACAAGCTGCGCCACGGTGGGTGGATCTGCGCCGGCTGGCCCACCGAGTACGGCGGCAAGGGCCTGTCGCTCATCGAGCAGGTCGTGCTGAACGAGGAGTTCGCCCGCGCCGATGCGCCCATGCGCGCCGACTTCTTCGGTGACACGCTGGTGGGGCCCACCATCTTGCAGTGGGGTACCGAGGAGCAGAAGCGGGCCTTCATCCCCCGGATCCTCGACGGCACCATCGCCTGGTGCCAGGGCTTCTCCGAACCCGACGCCGGGAGCGACCTGGCCTCGCTCAAGACGCGCGCCACCCTCGACGGAGACGAGTGGGTGGTGAGCGGCCAGAAGGTGTGGACCACCCAGGCCCAGTTCGCCGACTACGTCTTCTTGCTGGCCCGGACCGATCCCGATGCGCCCAAGCACCAGGGCATCTCCTATCTCCTGGTTCCCATGAAGCAGCCGGGCGTGGAGGTACGGCCCATCAAGCAGATCGACGGCTCGTCGGAGTTCAACGAGGTCTTCTTCGCCGACGCCCGGTGCCCGGTCGAGAACGTGGTGGGAGGGGTCAACAACGGATGGAAGGTGGCCATGACCACGCTCGGATTCGAGCGCGGCGCCTCGTCCACCACCGGCCACCGCCGCTTCCAGAAGGAGCTCGACCAGGTGATCGAGGAGGCCCGGCGCTGCGGACGGGCCACCGATCCCGCCGTGCGCCAGGGCCTCGCCCACGCCTGGTCGAAGGTGAAGATCATGCAGATAAACGGATACCGCTCGCTCACCGATGCCCTGCACGGGACCCACCACGCCGCCGCTCTCGGCGCCATGCACAAGATGCTGTGGTCGGAGTACCACCAACACGTCATGGACCTGGCCATCGACGTGCTCGGCATGGAGGGACAGATCCTCACCGGCAGCGACGACACCGACGACGCCTTCAGGCGGACGCGCCGCGACGGCACGGGCTACCCCGTGAGCGACCTCCAGGCATCGTTCTTCTTCAGCCGCTCGGAGACCATCTGGGGCGGCACGGCCGAGATCCAGCGCAACATCGTGGGCGAGCGCGTGCTCGGGCTGCCGAAGGAGCCGCGCCCCGTCTGAGCACCTGAACGGCCGACGCGCCGCATCAACCCGCGTCGAGTCGACCCGCGCCGCGTCAGCCCGTGCCGGGCGTCAACCGGGCCGCCACGCCGCGGAGGTCGCCGTCGTCGTCGCACCAGCTGGTGACGGGCCCGAAGCCCGCCGCGTCGAGGTCCGGGGCCAGCGCGTCGTCCTGATCTCCGCCCAGCTCGAGCACGAGCCATCCCCCGGGCCGCAGCAACCCAAGGGCGTCGGCGACGATCCTGCGCACCACGTCAAGGCCGTCACCCCCGCCGTCGAGGGCCCGCCGTGGCTCGTAGCGCCGTACATCGGCGGGGAGGAGGTGCATGGCGGGGGAAGGGACATAGGGGGCCACCGCCGTCACGAGGTCGAACGACCCGTCGCCGAGCGGGGCGCCCAGATCGCCGCACACGACGGCCACGCCGTTGCCCCGGGCGCACGCCACGGCCCGGGCGTCGATGTCGGTGCCCACGACCACAGCCGTGGGCACCGCCGCCCTCAGGTGCACGGCGACGGCCCCGGCCCCGGTGCACAGGTCGGCGGCCCGGCCCCGGGCGCAGAGCAGCGACGCGGCCCGGCGGGCGAGGTCCTCGCTCTGGAGGCGGGGGACGTAGACGCCGGGCTCGACGCGCACGGTGTGGCCGCAGAACCGGATCGTCCCCACGATCCAGGCCAGTGGCTCACCCTGCTCGCGCCGGCGCACCCAGACGTCGAGCGTCTCGGCGTCGGAGGCGGCGTCCACGAGCTCGTCCGCCTCCTCCTCGGCGGCCACGCACCCGGCCGCCGTCAAGCGGTCGACGACGGCTGCTCGCTCGGCGCGCGGCGGAGTCACCCCCCCAGTGTGGCCCCGCAGCCGTGCCGGGCGTGTCACGCCTACCATCGAGCCGACCACCCCACCCGAGCGAGGTGTCGTGCGCCGGAGCTGTGAAGCGAGTCTGACCGTGAGCGCCTCCCCCGAGGCGGTGTGGGATCTCGTGACCGATGTCGGGCGGGTGGGTGAGTGGAGCGGCGAGTGCCGGGGATGTGCGTGGATCGGTGACGTCCCCGGCCCCGTGCCCGGCGCCCGGTTCCGGGGACGAAACCGTCGGGGCGGGTTCCGATGGAGTCGGCGCAACGTGGTGGTGACGGCGGACCGGCCCCACACCTTCGTGTGGCGGACCGTGGCCCGGCCGCCGTATCCCGACACCGTCGAATGGCACATCAGGTTGACCGAGGATCCCCACGGCACGCGGGTGACGCTGTCCTTCGACGTGCTGCGCATGCCCCGCCTCATGGAGTGGGTCATCAGCGTGGCCGTGCCCGCCCACCGCGACCGGAGTGCAGATCTCGCCGCCGACCTCCGGCGCCTCGAATCGTTGCTCGGCGTCACCGGGGCCACGGGGTCGTAGGACCGTCGGCCGGCGGGGCCGCAGTTGCTCGGGGCGTCCGGTGCGACACTTGTGGCCATGGACCAACGCCTGAGCCTCGTGACCCTGGGCGTGGCCGACCTCGACCGCGCCCGCGCCTTCTACCGGTCGCTCGGGTGGCGCGACGCCACCGCGCCCGACGAGGACGTCGCCTTCTTCCAAGCGGGGTGCATGGTCGTGGCCCTGTGGGACCGAGCTCGCCTGGCGGAGGACTCCGGCGTGCGCGACGGCGGAGGCTGGGGCGGCGTGACCCTGGCCTACAACGCCCGCTCCCCCGAGGAGGTCGACGCCGTCGTGGACGAGGCACGCGGGGCGGTGCCACCGTCGCCCGCCATCCCGGCACGACGTTCTGGGGCGGGTACTCGGGAGTCTTCGTCGATCCCGACGGGCACCCCTGGGAGGTGGCCCACAACCCCGGGTGGCACCTGGACGACGACGGCTCGGTGCACATCAGCGCATAGCACCCGCCCGCTTCGGGCGGCGGACCGAGAGCAGCTCCCCGGCGTGCTCGTCGTCACCGGTGATCCCGGCCACGACGGACGATGAGGCCACGGTGGCCGCCCCGACCAGCATGACGACAAGCGATACGGCCTCGAGCGGACCGAAGACCCCCGTCGTACGCAAGCTGTCGCCGAAGAGCCCGATGCCGATGGCCAGGCTGGCCAGAGGGTTGACGAGCACCGCCGCGGTCTGCGACGCCGTGACGGGCCCGGCATGGAACGCGTTCTGGGCGAGGAACAGCGATCCGGCCCCGCACAGCGCCAGTCCGTAGGTCTGCCAGTGCGAGAACATGTGGACCCAGTCGGTGGTGACGTAGTCGCTCACCACCTTGATGAACGAGGCGGTGAGGGCGAATCCCACCGCACCGGCCGTGGCGAACATCGTGGCCCGCCACCAGCGTGGGCCGCGCAGGGCGAGGGTCACCGTGAGCGCCACGACGCCGCCGCACACCGCCGCGACCGTGATCCATCCGAGATCGGTAGGGACTCCCGCACCCCGGCTGGGCTCGGCGAAGACGAGAAACCCGGCCAACCCGGCGCTGGCGGCGACACAGCCCAGCCATTCTCGTCGGCCGATATTCACCCCGAACCAGACAGCCAGGATGAGGACGAGGAACACGAGCTCGGTGACGAGAATGGGTTGGACCTGGCTGAGGTTGCCGAGGTGCAGTGCCGTGGCCTGCAGGAGAAACGAGCCAATGATCAGTGCCATTCCAAACAACCACACTCGTTGTTTGACCGCATACGCCAACAAGCCCAGACGCAGGGTGGATTCAGCAGGGGCGTTCTCAACGCCCATCCGCTGCAGGATGCTGTCGATCGAACTGATCAGCGCCGTGGCCGCTGCCAGTAGGTAGACCATGCCGGTACCTCAGAGGCTCGGGGCGAGGATACCGGAGGGAGCCCCGGCACGCCCCGGGCACCGTGCGCCTCACTGGCGCACGTTTCACCCGTCGGGTTCAAGCGCAGCGCGCAGGGCGGCGAGCCGCGGGCGGTCGAGGGAGTACCACACCCACTTGCCACGCCGCTCCCCGTGGACGAGTCCGGCGTCGCTCAGGATCTTGAGGTGGTGCGACACGGTGGGCTGGCTCTTGCCCAGCGGTGAGACGAGCTCGCACACGCACACCTCACCCTCCGGCGACGCGGCCAGCATGCTCAGCACGCGCAGTCGGACGGGGTCGGCCAAGGCGGTGAAGCCGCCCGCCAGCTCGGCCGCAGCATCGGCGTCGAGGGGCGACGTGAGCACCGACGGGCAGCACACCTCGGGGATGGAAAAGGTGGCACTCGGTTTCCTCGCCATGGCTCCTCCCGGCCGGTCGATCGCCACAATCCCATTGACAGCGATCAATGCATCGAGCATAGTCGATACATCGACAGCTGTCGATGCTCTGTCCCCGGAGGTCCGCCATGTCCAGAGTCCAGCTCGCCCTCAACGTCAGCGACATCGACGCCGCCGTGGACTTCTACACCCGGCTGTTCGGGACGGGCCCGGCCAAGCGGCGCCCCGGCTACGCCAACTTCGCCATCGCCGAGCCCCCCCTCAAGCTCGTCCTGGTGCAGAACGAGGCCGCACGCGACCACGGCGTCACGGGCGCGCTCAACCATCTCGGGGTGGAGGTCACCACCCCCGGGGAGGTCCAGGAGGCCACCCGACGGCTGGCCGGCGAAGGCCTGGCCCCGGTCGTGCAGGAGGAGACCACCTGTTGCTACGCGCTGCAGGACAAGGCGTGGGTTGACGACCCCGACGGCGTGCCGTGGGAGGTGTACGTGGTGCTGGCCGACGCCCCGGACGAAACGGACCTGGGCTGCGCCACCGAGGCCTGCGCGCCGGTCGCCGCCGGCCCGTGCTGCTGAGCAGACCCCGTCGATCCGGGCAGGACTGACCCCAGTGGACCAGGCGGCGCGCTGGCGGCGCCTCAGTGCCGAGCTGCTCGGCAGCGCGCTCCTGGCCGCCGTGGTGGTCGGATCGGGCATCGCCGCCCAGCAGCTGTCACCCGGTGCGGTCGGGCTCGAGCTGCTCGAGAACGCGGCGGCCACCGCAGCTGGGTTGTACGTCCTCATCCTCATGTTCGGGCCCGTCTCCGGTGCCCACTTCAACCCCGTGGTGTCGTTCGTCGACGCCGCCTTCGGCGGCCTCCCCTGGCTCGACGCGTGGGCGTACACCGCCGCCCAGGTGACGGGGTGCGCAGGCGGGGCGGTGCTCGCCAACCTCATGTTCTCCAAGGCGGCGGTGTCGATCTCGACGCACCACCGCGCCACCCCGGCCCATTTCCTGTCCGAGGTCGTGGCCACCCTCGGGCTCGTCCTGGTCGTGTTCGCCTTGGCCCGCACCGGTCGGACGCACACCGCCCCCGCCGCCGTGGGCGCCTACATCGGGGCGGCCTACTTCTTCACCAGCTCGACCAGCTTCGCCAATCCCGCCATAACGGTGGGGCGCATGCTGTCGGACACCTTCGCCGGTATCGCGCCGTCGTCGGCGCCGGTCTTCGTCGCCGCCCAGGTCGTCGGCGGGGTCCTCGCCTTCGCCGTGATCCGAGTGCTCTACCCCGGTGTCACCGCCGGTGAGGCCTCCGAGGTGGTCTACCCCCACGGCGGCGATGCGCATCCACAGCAGCCCGAAACGTCCGGCCCCGCACTGGAGTCTTCGTGAACGACAGACCCGTGGTCCTGTTCCTGTGCACCCACAACGCCGGCCGAAGCCTGGCCGCCAAGGTGTTGCTGGAGCACTACGCCCGGGGCCGGGTCGAGGTCCTGTCGGCGGGGTCCGAGCCCGGAGACGCACTGAACGCGGCGGTCGTCGCTGTGCTCGGCGAGCGGGGCCTCGACGTCACCGACGAGATCCCCAAGGCCCTCACCGACGAAGCGGCGCGCGCCGCCGACGTGGTGGTCACCATGGGGTGCGGCGACACCTGCCCCGTCTACCCCGGGGCACGGCACCTCGACTGGGACCTCCCCGACCCGGCGGGCGAGCCGGTGGAGGTGGTGCGGCCCATCGTCGACGACATCGACGCCCGCGTCCGGGCCTTGCTCGAAGAGCTCACGGCGTCCGGTCCCCCTGGCGCGAGCTGACGCGCCGCTCCTCGACGTCTCAGGCCACCCCGAGCTCGGTGCCGGGCTCGGACGCCTCCACCACCGCCGCCTGCTCGAAGTTGCGGCGGTGCTCGTAGCGGTGCCGCAGCAGCGTCAGAGACGACGCCGTCACCGTGGCCACCGCTCCCACCAACAGCGCCACCCGGGGGCTCGAGACCTGGGAGATCCAACCCACGAGCGGTGCGCCGATGGGCGTGGTGCCGAGGAACCCCACGGCGTACAGCGCCATGACCCGTCCCCGCATGGTGGGCTCGACCCGAAGCTGGATGGTGGCGTTGGCGGTGGCGATGAACGACAGCGACAGCGCCCCCATCACCACGAGCAGGGCACCGGCGCTGATCAGGTTGGGCGCGAGCGCCACGGCGCCGATGGCCACGCCGAAGCACATCCCGATCCCGGTGAGGCGGTGGATGTTGGCCTTGCCCCGGTTGGCCACCACCAGGCCGCCCACCACCGCTCCCCCGGCCATGAGCGATGTCAGCGTGGCGAAGGTGCCCGCCCCGCCGTGGAAGGTGTCGCGGGCGAACAGGGGGAGGATGACGTTGAAGTTGTAGGCGAGCAGGCCGACCACGAACACGAGGAGCAGGGGGCCGCGCAGGTTCGGCTCACGCCATGCATAGCGCACGCCCTCGCGCAGCTGGCCCTTGGCCCGCAGCACCCGCTGGGCGGGGTGCAGGTCGGCGCGCCGCATCATGGACAGGGCCACGATGACGGCCACGTAGCTTGCCGCGTTGACGAGGAAGCACACGCCGAGACCGACGGTGGCGATGAGCACGCCGCTCACGGCCGGCCCGATCACCCGGGCGCCGTTCATCACGATGCTGTTGAGGCTGACGGCGTTGGGCAGGTCGTCCTTCCCCACCATCTCGATGACGAAGGTCTGGCGGGCCGGATTGTCGAGCAGGTTCACCAACCCGAGCAGGAACGCCAGGACGTAGACCTCCCACAGATGGGCGTGGCCCGCCGCCCCGTTGCCGGTCATGACGAGCAGGCCGAGGAGCAGCGCCAGGATCCCGGCCATGCTCTGCGTGGCGAAGAGCAGGCGGCGCTTGTCCACCCGGTCGACGATCACGCCGCCCCACGCCCCGAGGAGGAGCATGGGCAGGAACTGCAAGGCGGTGGTGAACCCGACGTCGAGACCGGCCTGGCCCCGCGGTGCCAGGTAGCGAACGACGAGCCAGGCGAGGGCGACGCTCTGCATCCACGTGCCGCTCACCGAGATCAGCTGACCGGTGAAGTAGAGCCGGTAGTTGCGGACGCGCAAGGAGCGGAACGTGGTCCTGGCTTCGCGGCGAAAGCGCGTCATGGCTCCTCCACCAGGTGTTCGAGGAGACGCACCACGTCCTGCAGCGATGCCCGCTCGGCCTCGCTCAGCCGCCGGAGGCGCCGGACGAGGTAGGCGTTGCGCAGCGAGCGGCTGCGCTGCACGGCGCGGCGGCCCTCGGCGGTGAGCGCCACCCGCACGATGCGCCCGTCGCGGTCGTCCTCACGCCGCACCACCAGCCCGGCCGCCTCCAGCCCGACCACCATCTTCGTCATGCTGGGCGGCTGCACCTGCTCGGAGGCGGCCAGCTCCCCCAACGTGGGAGTGCCGAGCCGCTCCACCGTGGCCAGCGCCGACACCTGCGAGGACGTCACCCCTCCGGCCACCTGCTGGCGCAGGCGCCGCGACAGGCGGGTGACGGCCAGGCGCAGCCGGGCGGCGGTCTCGGCGTCGGGGCCGGCGGTGTCGGCCGGCGCCGTCTCGAGGGGCGCACCGTCGACAGGCGGTGCGGAGGCGCCCGGGGTGCTGTCGCCCACCCGGAGGGCAGGGCCACGGGAGGGTGCGGTGGCCGCAGGGGCGGGAGCGGGGTCGGGGGTCATGGCCTTCATTGTTACCCATTCTAATTAGCTTCGCTAACAGTCCGTGCCGTCGGCCTGCCCCTAGCATCGGGGAGATGCTCCCTGACTACGCCGAGTACGAGCAGGCGACCGGTCTCGACTGGTACCGCCTCGACCCCAACCTGACCGCCCTCCTCGACCGCCATCTGCCCGATCCCGGGGAGCGGGCGTTGGCCGAGGAGCACGTGGGGCGCTACGGGGCCCTCGTGGGCCAGGTCCTCGCCCCCCGGGCCGAGGTCACCGACAAGCACGGTCCGGTTCTGCGCCGCTACGACCGCTGGGGTGTCGAAGTGGACGAGGTCGTCCACCACCCCACCTGGACCCAGAGCAAGGCCGACCTGGTGCGCAACGGCTTCGTGAGCCTGGAGGCCCTGGCCGGGCGCCCCGTCCCCGGTGTGGTCACGGCCTCGGTGTCCTACCTGGTGTCGCAGGCCGAGACGGCCATCTACTGCGGCCTGGGCATGACGTCGGGGGCGGCCGACATCGTGGAGCGCTACGCACCCGACGGCGCCCGTCACGACCTGCTGCGCCGGCTGCGCAGCGTCGACCCCGACGAGGCGTGGGAGGGGGGCATGTTCCTCACCGAGCGCCAGGGCGGCAGCGACGTCGGCGCCAACACCACCACCGCCGAGCAGGACGGCGACGAGTGGCTGCTCACCGGGGAGAAGCACTTCTGCTCCAACGTGGACGCCGAGGTGTTCATCGTCCTCGCCCGTCCTTTGGGCGCGCCCGGCGGGAGCCGGGGCCTCGCCACCTACATCGTCCCCCGGCTTCTTCCCGACGGGTCACCCAACGGCTTCACCGTGAAGCGCCTCAAGTCCAAGCTGGGCACCGTGGGCGTGCCGACCGGCGAGGTGTCGCTCGCCGGGGCCCGGGCGTGGCTGGCGGGAGATCCGGCCACGGGTGCGACGCCAGGCGACACGCGGCCCGGCGCCGCGCCCGCCGACGCGGCACGCGACGGGCGGGGCATCAACCGCATGATGGAGATGGTCAACGGGAGCCGGTTCGGTGTGGCGCTCATGGGCCTCGGCATCCACCGCCGCTCGTTCCTGGAGGCGGCCATCTACGCGGCGCGCCGCTCGCAGTTCGGCAACCGCATCGACAGCTACCCGCTCGTGCGCGAGACGCTCGTGGACATGCTCGTCGATCTCGAAGCGGGCATGGCCGCCACCTACGAGTGCGCGGCGGCCACGCGGTCGGCGGTCGACGCCGAAAGCGGCCGCCTGGTGCGCCGCATCCTCGTGCCGCTGGCCAAGATGCGCTGCACCCGCGTGGCGCTGTGGGCCGCCTCCAACGGTCTCGAGGTCCTGGCCGGCAACGGCTACATGGAGGACTGGCCCATGGCCCGCCAGCTGCGCGACGCCCAGTGCCACACCATCTGGGAGGGGACCGAGAACATCCTGTGCATCGACGTGCGGCGGGCCATCAGGGGCGAGCAGGCCCACCTGGCGCTGTTCGCCCGCCTCGAGCAGGCACTCGAGGCAGCCGCCGGTCGCAAGGTCCTGGCCGGCGCGCTCGACACGGTGGCCGGCTCGCTCGCCGACGCCCGAACGGCGGTCTCCTACCTGGCGTCGGCCCCCGACGACCTGGCCCTGCTGCACAGCCGACGCCTGGCCGAGCTGCTGGCCGACACGGCCGAGGGGGCGCTGCTCGTGGAAGAGGCGGCGTGGGCTCTCGACAGAGACGGCGACGCCCGCAAGGCCGCGGTGGCGAGGCGCTTCGCGGCGCGGCGCCTGGCCCCGTCGGTGCTGCGGGGCATCACCGACACCGACCGCACCGTGCTCGACCTGTTCGAGCCGATCGTCCGCTACGGACCGGTCGAGGAATCCGACCTGGCGGCCTGAGCGCCCGGATCCGCGCCCCGGGTCACGCCGGGCCCGAGGCGCGTGCGCAACTCGGCCTCGAAGGCCCGCACGCCCGGCCCGGCGAACTGCTCCTTCAAGGCGCCGAGCGTCGGATAGCCGGCATCGCGCTCGGCGTCCCACTCGTCGGCGAACCGTCCGCTGTCGATGTCGTCGGCCAGTGCCCGCATCACCGGCAGCAGCTCGAGATGGTCGTAGCGCCCCCGCCGCGTGAGCTGGCCGTACTGGCTCGTCGGTGAGTGGAACTCCGACTGCACGGCGTAGCCCACCTCGCGCAGCAGCCGGTAGGTCCGCTCCACCTCACCGGACAGCACCAGCTCGGTGACGATGGCCTCGAGGGGGATGCCCCGCTCCGCCATGGTCTGCACGAAGGCACCGTTCACGGCCGTCAGCGCGGGCGAGAGGACCTGTTCGACACCCAGGTCCAACACCGCCTCCTGCATGGGCGTGAGCTCGATACCACCCTGGCGCAGTCCGCCGACGGCGCGCGCCACCGCCAGCACGCGCCCGAGCGCCCGGCCCGTGGCGTCACGGTGCACGCCGACGGCGGAGATGAAGCCCACGCCCTCCTCGTAGCAGCGCCGGACCTCGGGCCCGAGCATGCGCGGCGCCACCATGCCGGCGTCGCCGGCCGGCGCCAGGCGATCGAAGGCGAGCGTGTAGCCCGAGGCGACGATGACACACGACCGCGGGCCGGGGTCGATCCCGAGGGTGGGGATCACGTCGTCGGGCACGAGGATGCACACCACGTCGGCGTCGGACGCTGCCGACACGTCGTGGGTGTCGAACCCGTCCGCGCCGGCCTGCTGGCGTGTGGCGTCGTGGCGGGCGCAGACCACAGGTGCGCACCCGCTGTCGCGCAGGTTGAGCGCCCACGACCGTCCCTGGTTGCCGTACCCGACGACCGCCACGGTCTCGCCCGCCAGCTCGGCGGGATCGGCGTCGTCCTCGTAGTAGATCGTCGTCACGGCGTGATTATGCCGCGACGACGGTGGCGGCGGTCCGGCGTCCTTGCGTGCGGGTGCTTCCGTGCGGTCCCGCCGCGCGGTCCCGCCGTGCGGTGACCGTCAGGACCGGGGGACGTACCCCCCGCGGCCCATGGCGGCGCTGTCGGAGAAGTCCATCGACTCGTCCACGCCCCCCTGCACCTCGGTGATCCAGTCGAGGCGGCCGCGCAGGATGCGGTCGACCCCGCCCTGCAAGGTGGCCGACGAGATGGCGCACGAGCTGCACGCGCCGCGCAGCTCCACCTGCACCACCCCGGTGGCGACGTCGAACGCCACCAGCTCGAGGTCTCCCCCGTCGGCCTGCACCGAGGGTCGCATGAGCTCGATGAGCGAACGGAGGTCCGCCTCGCGCCGGGACCGTTCCTCGTCGTCCAGGGCGCCATCGGGCCCGGTGGGGGCGCCGGAGGCGCTGGACTGGTCGGGGCTCGAGAGCGTGGTCACCTCTCCATTGTGCCGTGGCGCCACGCCGACCAGGTCATCGAGGCCCCAATTCCGGATCTGACACACCGTCAACTATGGGGCCCCGGGTACCATGCGGCGTGCGCAGCGACACGCCGGCCGACCCTGCCCCGTCGGCGTCGGCCCCGGTCGTACCGGGTGCGTCGGCCCCGGTGGCCACGGGTATTGGGCTGATCCTTCCCACCTTCCCCCAGCGCCGCGCCGAGCTGCCCACGGCGGGCGCCCTGGCGGCGGTGTGCCGGGGTGCGGAGGCGGCAGGGGCATCGGCGCTGTGGGCCTGCGACCACCTCTACTGGCACTCCCCCGCCCTCGAGACCATGAGCGCTCTGGGGGTGGCGGCGTCGTCCTCCACCACGGCCACGGTCGGGTCGTGCGTCTTGCAGCTGCCGTTGCGCCATGTGCCCTCGGTGGCCAAGGAGGCGGCCGCCCTCGCCCACCTGTCGGGTGGGCGCCTGGTGCTCGGTGTGGGCGTGGGCAGCCACCCCGGCGAGTACGAGGCGGCGGGGGTCGACTTCGCCGGCCGCGGGCGACGGCTCGACGAGGGCATCGACGCCCTACGGCGCGCCTGGACCCCCGTCCCCGGGGCGCGCTACGCCCAGCTGCCGGCGGCGGGCCCCGTCCCGGTGTGGGTGGGGGGATCGAGCGAGGCAGCGCTGCGGCGCGCCGGGCGACGGGGCGACGGGTGGATCCCGCTGTTCGTGGCGCCCGAGGAGTACGGCGCCGCGCTGGACCGGCTCGACAAGGAGACCGACCGGGCCGGGCGCGACCCCGCCGCACTGTCGCGGGCCGTGGTCGTGTTCGTGGCCGTGGGCGGTGACGGCGCAGGGGAACGCGGGCTCGAGTGGATGGCCTCGCTCTATGGGCTGCCGGCCCGATCGTTCGTTCGCCACCTGGTCACGGGGGACGCACGCCACTGCGCAACGGCGCTCAGCCGCTTCGTGGAGGCGGGCGCGCACCACGTGGCGGTCTTCGTGGCCGACGATGACCCGCTGGTACAATTCGAGGATCTGGCCGGCGAGTTTGCCGGCCTCGTCGCGTGCTCTCCCCCGGCTCGGGGCGGCCTCGGGGAGACGCTGGAGGTGAGCGCGTGGTGAGTGCGGACGTCAGCGTCGTCGGCATCGGCATGACCCCGATGGACCGGCGGGATCTCACCCCGCAGGCCATGGCGGCACACGCCGTCATGGCGGCGTTGGCCGACGCCGGCCTGTCGCCGACCGACGTGGGCCTCGTCATCGTGGCCAACGCGTTGGGCGGCCGGCTGCTCGACCAGGGGTGCATCCGGGGCCAGAGCTGGCTGCGCGACGTCGACCTCGGGACGACGGGGATCGTCAACGTGGACAACTCGTGCGCGGGCGGATCGTCGGCCATGCACCTCGGCGCCATGGCCGCCCAGGCCGGGCAGTCCCCCGTGCTCGTGGTCGGCGTCGAGAAGATGTGGACAGGCCAGCGGGCCGAGACCATCGCCGGGATCGAGGACGGGCTGCCGAGCGAAGAGCGCACCCGGTTGCGCGCCGCCCTCGCCAACGACGCCGGCAGCCTCCTCATGGCGCTCAACGCCACCTGGGTGCGCCACCAGATCGAGGCCCGGGGCACCACGCCGGCCCAGATCGCGGCGGCGGCGGCCAAGGCCCGTCGCTGCGGGGCACGCAACCCCCTGGCCCAGTTCCGCACGCCGGTCACGGTGGAGGAGGTGCTGGCGGCGCCGGTGGTGGTCGAGCCCCTCACCCGCCTCATGTGCTCGTCGTTCACCGACGGCGCGGCGGCGGCCGTGCTGTCGGCGGGCGCCCAGGCGGGGGCGCCGCGCCTGCGGGCCAGCGTGCTGCGGTCGGGCAACGGCGAGCTCGACTACCACGACCGCCTGCGCGAGACGGCCGAGGAGGCGTGGAAGGCTGCCGGTGTGGGGCCCGAGGACATGGACGTGGTCGAGTTGCACGACGCCACCGCCGCCGAGGAGCTCTACGCCCTCGAATCGCTCGGCTTCTTCGCCCCCGGCGAGGCCGGCGTCGCCACCGTGGCGGGCGACACCGACGTGGGCGGGCGGGGGGTGTGCGTCAACCCGAGCGGTGGTCTCGTGGCGCGCGGGCACCCGCTGGGCGCAACGGGCATCTGCCAGATCGCCGAGCTCGTGCACCAGCTGCGGGGGACGGCCTCGGGTCGCCAGGTCCCCGAACCCAGGCTGGGCGTGGCGGTGAACACGGGCGGGATCATGGCCGGGAAGGACACCGCCCTGGTGGCTGTGCACGTCCTCGAGCGCACCTGAGCCGTGCCCGGCGCCGTCGTCACAGGGTGGGGCATCGGCCTCCCCGACAAGATCGTCACCAACGAGGACCTCTCGGCGCGTCTCGACACGAGCGACGCCTGGATCACCGAGCGCACCGGGATCCGCGAGCGGCGCATCGGCGGCACGACCTCGGAGCTGGCCGTGGCGGCGGGCGCGCAGGCCCTCGAGCGGGCCGGGCGCACCGGCGCCGACGTCGACGTGCTCGTGCTCGCCACCACCACTCCCGACGCCCTCGTCCCCGGGACCTCCGCCACCGTGCAGGAGCGCCTCGGGGTGCGCGGCGGCGCCTTCGATCTCAACGCAGCGTGCTCGGGTTTCGTCTACAGCCTGGTGGCGGCGCACGGCCTCGTGTCGGTGGGGGCCCGTCGCGTGCTCGTCATCGGCAGCGAGACGCTCTCGCACATCACCGACTGGGACGACCGCAGCCTGGCGGTGCTGGTGGGCGACGGCGCCGGCGCCGTGCTCCTCGAGGCCACCGACGGGCCCGGCCAGCTCCTCGCCTGGGACCTGGGGGCGGACGGCTCGTTGCGCCACCTTCTCAAGTGCGACCACGGCGGCTACCTCTACATGAACGGCAAGGAGATCTTCCGCCACGCCGTGCGCGTCGTGGTCGAGTCGTCGCTGGCCGCCCTGGGACGGGCCGGGCTCACGCCGGACGACGTCGAGGTGTTCGTGCCCCACCAGGCCAACGCCCGCATCATCAGCGCCGCCGCCCAGCGTCTCGGCATCCCCGAGGAGCGTTGCGTGATCACCATCGACCGCTACGGCAACACCTCCTCGGCGTCGATCCCGCTCGCCCTGGCCGACGCGCTCACCACCGGGCGCCTCCAGCCCGGGAGCATCGCCTTGCTGTCCGGTTTCGGTGGCGGGATGACGTGGGCGAGCGCCGTCCTACGATGGGCCGGGTGACAGCCGCACGGACACCGGGGACCCACCGGCCCGTGCTCGTGGTCCTGGCCGCGGGCATGGCCAAGCGCTACGGCGGCTGCAAGCCGCTCGCCCCGGTTGGCCTGCACGGCGAGGCGGTCATCGACCTCACCGCGTCGGACGCCGAGGCGGCCGGCTTCGGGGACGTGGTCATCATCATCGGGCCCCAGACAGGCCCGGCGATCAGGTACCACGTGCGCCAGTGCTTCCCGCCCCAGGTGGCGGTGTCCTTCGCCGAGCAGCGCGTCCCGCTCGGCACCGCTCACGCCGTGCTGTGCGCCCGGAACCAGGTCGGCGACGGCGCCTTCGCCGTGGTGAACTCCGACGACGTCTACGGCATCCCCGCCCTGTCGCTTCTGTCCGGGCATCTTGCCGGCAGCGCCGAGCACGCCATCGTGGCCTTCCGCCTGCGCGACAGCATCGTCACCGACGACCCGGTGACGCGCGGCACGTGCGAGGTGCGCGCCGACGGGCACCTGGTACGCCTGGTGGAACGGCGCTCGGTGCGACGGCGGGCCGACGGCACCTTCGTCTCCGAGGACGGCCTCGAGCCGGCCGAGCTGGCAGGCGACACGCCGGTGTCGATGAACCTGTGGGGATTTCAGCCCGCCATCTGGCCCGTGCTCGAGGCTGCCGTACGCGACGCCCATCCCACCGTGTCGGGCGACGGCACCGTGGACCGCAACGCGCTGGCCGACGAGTCGGAGGTCCTCCTGCCCGAGGTGGTGGGGGCGATGATCGCCGGTGACACCCCCGGCGGCGGCCCCGCCCAGGACGTGCGCCTCATCGACGGCCCGGGGCGCTGCATCGGTGTCACGCACGCCGACGACCTGATCGTGGTGCGCGAGGAGCTCGCCGCCATGGTGGGGCGGGGGCTGCGCCCCGAAGGACTGTGGGAGACGGAGGGCTGAGCTCCCTCCCCACCCCGGCCCGGCCGCCTCCCGGACCGGTGCTGCTGCCACGACCCCGCAGCATCGAGGTGGCGCCCGATCGCCGCCGCGTCCCGGACCGACCGCCCGACGAGGGGCTCGACCCGACACTGCCGCCCCAGGGCTACCGCCTCGAGGTGGGTGAGGACGGCGTGCGGTCCCGGGGGGCGGACGAAGCGGGGCTCCGCCACGCCCGGGCCACCTTGGCCCAGCTGCGCCACGACGCCAACGCCCCCGACGGCCGTGCCGGTGCGACGCTGCCGGCATGCCGGATCGAGGACTGGCCGGACTTCTCTGTGCGCGGCGTCATGCTCGACGTGTCGCGCGACCGCGTCCCCACCCTCGCCACGCTCTTCGCCCTGGTGGAGCGGCTGGCGGGTTGGAAGGTGAACCAGGTCCAGCTGTACATGGAGCACACCTTCGCCTATGCCCGCCACGAAGAGGTGTGGCGCCTGGCCGATCCGTTCACGGCCGAGGACGTGCACGCCCTCGATGCCCACTGCCGGTCGCTCGGTGTCGAGCTGGTGGCCAACCAGAACACGCTCGGGCACTTCGAGCGATGGCTGCGTCACGAGCGCTACCGGGCTCTCGCCATCGCCCCCGACGGGTTCGACTGGGTGTTCGGCATCCACCGCCCGCCCCTCACCCTCGACCCGGCCAAGCCCGGGTCCCTGGAGCTCGTCACCGACCTCCTGGGCCAGCTCGTGCCGGCGGTGACGAGCAGCCGCGTGCACGTGGGCCTGGACGAGCCGTGGGAGCTGCCCGCCGAACGGCACGGCGACTGGGCGACGTGGCTGGCGGCGCTGCGGGACCTCGACGAGCTGGACGGGCGTGAGCTGCTCGTGTGGGGCGACGTCCTCGCCGCCCACCCCGATCTCATCGCCGCCCTCCCCGACGACGTCACCGTGTGCGAGTGGGGCTACGAGGACGACCACCCCTTCGACGAGCGGGCGTCGCGGCTGGCGGCGGCGGGGGTGCCGTTCTGGATGTCCCCGGGCACGTCGAGCTGGCTGTCGGTGACCGGGCGCGTCGACAACATGCTCGGCAACGTGTCGTCGGCGGCCCGGGCCGGGCTGACCCACGGGGCGGCGGGGCTGCTCGTCACCGACTGGGGCGACATGGGACATCACCAGCAGCCCCCGGTGAGCGATCCCGGGCTGGCGGTGGCGGCCGCCTTCGGCTGGTGCGTGGACGCCCACGCCGACCTCGACACCGACGGCGTGGCGGCCCTCCTCGACGCCCACTGCTACGACGACCCCACGGGGGAGACAGGGCGCGCCGTGGTGGCGCTGGGTCGCACGCCGCGCATGGTCACGCCCCGGCCCCCCAACATGTCGGCGCTGGCCGTGCACCTGCTGCTGCCGCAGTGGAAGGTGGGCAGCGGGCTGACGGGGGGACTCGAGCAGGCCGAGCTCGACCGGGTGGAAGGTCTGCTCGACGACACCCTGGCCCGCCTCGGACGGGCCGCGCCCCGTCGGCGCGACGGCGCCCTCGTCATCGACGAGGTGCGCGCCACGGCTGCGCTCGCCCGCCTGTCGTGCCACGACGCCGCCGTGCGCCTGGCCGGCGACGGCACCCTGGCCGGGGCCGGCGCCGAACGCCGTGGCGCGCTCGACACCGAGCTGTCGGCCTACGTGGCGGAGCACCGGCGCCTGTGGCTGGCACGGCACCGTCCCGGCGGCCTCGACGACAGCACGGCCTGGTTCGACCACCTGGCGCAGTGCTACCGAGACGGCGACGCCGACCGATCGTGGTTCGGACCCTTCGGATGACGCCGCACCCCCGGTAGCCTGGGGGGACGTCTCACCGAGGAGCCATGCAGTCCATGGGCCGCGCCGACAGCTCCACCTCCACCAGCGCCACGGGCGCCACGGGCCGCACCGGCGCTGCCAGCCGCTCCCGTCGTCTCGGCCTCACCTTGGCTCTGACGGTGGTGCTGGCCGGAGCCCAGGTGGCCGGAGGCGTGGTGGCACATTCCGCCGCCCTGTTGTCCGACGCCGGCCACAACCTCACCGACGTGGCCGGGCTGGCCATGTCCTTCCTGGCCGTGCGGTGGGCCCTGCGCCCCCGCAACCCGTCACGCTCCTTCGGCTACCACCGCTGGCCGATCCTGGCCGCCCTCGTCAACGCGGCCGTGATCGCGGCGGTGACGGTGGCCATCGTGGTCGAGAGCATCGTGCGGCTCCTGCACCCCCATGCCGTGCACGGCACCCTGGTGGTCGTGGTGGCGGGCGCCGCACTGGTGGTGAACGGCGCTGCCGTCCTCATCCTTCGCGAGGGCGGCCGTGACCTCAACATGCGGGCCGCCACCTTGCACATGGCGGGTGACGCCCTGGGCTCGGTGGCGGTGGTCGTCGCCGGCGCCGTGCTCGTCGCCCATCCGTCGCTCGAGTGGGTCGACCCGGTGGCCTCGCTCGTGGTCGCCGCCATCATCGTGGTGGAGGCGTACCGACTGCTGCGGGCCAGCGTGGACGTCCTGCTCGAGTCGGTCCCGGCCGACGTCGACCTGGGTGAGCTCGCCACGACCATGGGCCGGGTGCCGGGCGTGGCCGAGGTGCACGACCTGCACGTGTGGAGCCTGTCGAGCGAGGTGCGCGCCCTGTCGGCCCACGTCGTGCTGTCGGGGCACCCCAGCCTGGAAGAGGCCCAGGTCGTCGGGGACCACGTCAAGACGGCCATCGGCGTCCCCTTCGCCATCGCCCACAGCACGCTCGAGCTCGAGTGCGAGCGGTGCACCGACGAGGAGCGCGACCCGTGCCTCATGGACGCCGTCGTCGTCAGCCGGGGAGCTGACAGCCGGGGAGCTGACAGCCGGGGAGCCGCCGCCCGGTGAGCACCGAGGCCACCCCGGCCGTCGTCCGGTGGCGGGTGCGGGTGCACGGACGCGTGCAGGGTGTCGGGTTCCGCGCCTCGTGCGCCCGGCGCGCCGTGGCCGCCGGCGTGGGGGGCTGGGTCCGCAACACCGAGGACGGCGACGTCGAGGCGGTGTTCGAAGGACCGGTCCCGGCCGTGGACGCCCTGGTGACGTGGTGCCACGACGGCCCGCCCATGGCGCGTGTGCGCGGCGTCGAGGTCGACGCCGAGTCCCCCGACGGCGAGTCCTCGTTCTCCATCCGCTGACGTGGCGCGTGCTGCGTCGCAGGCGTGTTGTGTCGCACGCGTGCCACACCGCGCACACGCTGCGCACCTCACGGATCGGTGTGCCTCGGCAGGATGGTCGACGGGGGCGC
>JBEKVE010000041.1:0-19114 GCA_049514335.1 Acidimicrobiales bacterium | reverse complement strand
ACCATCGAAATAGAGCCGCCAGGAGCACGGCTGGAGTGGGGTGTGGCGAGATGGCGATGACGACGCTACCGAGACAAGGACAGCGCCCCCCACGATCGCGACTTCTGAGGCGAACCGACAAGAGGTCCCCGGTCGGCCTGCGTCACCTATTCCTGGTGGGTCTTGTTCTGGGAGGGATCATCGCTGGGGTCTACTGGTTCACTACCGAATACGGCGGCCAGGCGCCGAGCTTCCAAGCCACCATCGAGAGTGTCATGCCGCTCGGCCCGAGCCAAGTGCTGGTGAACGTCGCGGTAGGGAACCTCACCACTTCTCCATTGACGCCGACATGCAGGGTCGAAATGAGTTCGGCTGATAACACGGTCACCGGCAAGACGACTTTCACTGGCAACGAACCCATCCCCGGCAGGTCTTCAACCGACTATTCCATCACGGTCTTGATTACGGCGAACAGTGCGCACAACGTGACGGCGGGTGCCTCGACGGTGACGTGTAACTAGGCAGCAAGGCCGCAACAACAGGGCCGGTGCTGTCTTGACTGATCAAGTCGTGGCAAGCCCGAGCCCAGTAGCTGCGGTTCCCTGGACCCGTCGACTGGTAGGCGCTGGACCACGACACCGATCCGCAGGGCTTCGAAGGCATTCCAATTCAGGCGCGGCAGTTGCCAACGCCTCGCCGAATGCATCTTCGGAAACCAACTTCGAACCTCGGCGCCCGAGGCGCCAGGCTTGCCCCGCAATGTGACATTGATGCGCCGACCAATGCTCCATTTCGGGATGGAGCCTCTTCGATGAGAGGTCGATAGGAGCAGAGGCCCCCCAGGTCAGCCGCCCTTCCTTCCCCGCACGCGCACCACCTCTTTCAGGTGGAGCGAGCAATACGAACTCTTGTTGTAGATGGACAGGTAGGCGCCGCAGTCGGGTTCGGCGCACACCCGTCCTGGTGTGAAGCGTTCGGGAGGGTGGTCGTGATCGTTGAACGTCGATGCGCCAATGGCGCCGTTGGTGTGTTCGCGCTGTTGCACCTACTTCATCTCCTGACCCCTTCGAATGTCACGGCGTCGGGGCGTGAGAACCCTTGACTCGACGCTGAGCGAGGTAGCTGGGCAAACGAGAGGTTGGAGGTCCCGACCAGATCGCTACTTGCCACAGGAACTGTCCGCCCCCGAAAGGGCGCTACCCCTCAAGCCACCCCGTCGGGGGCAGGACACTTCCAACTGTGTCATGGGGTGGTGATTACGAATAGAGCAGACCGGCACCAAAGATGTTCCGCTCGCGTCTACGGTCGGACCACCCACTGTGCGTGGGTTACCTCGGCATCACTCTGAATCGCGCTGCATCAGACGTCGCGCTCTTTCTCATCGCGACCCGAGGGCCAAAGTCGTCGGGCCCCTGGTCTCTCTTCTGCGGCCGGATGATTGAAAGACCCGGCGACATGTCGTGGTCCTCCACCACAGTGAACCCCAGCTTTTCGTAGAACCGACCGTTCCATGGGACGTCCCTGAACGTAGTCAGCGTGATGGCCTCAGCGCTTGTGCTGGCGACCCACTCACACGCTCCCTCGACGAGAGCAGTGCCGCGACCCCGGCGCCCTGCTGAAGGGTGGACTGAGGGACCTGACGAATCCTGCGACCCTTTCCGAGCACGTTCACGATGCCGAGGTCGAGGTCGAGGTCTTTGCACTCCATGCCGAGTAGCTCGTTCCTTCGGATGCCGGTGTCTGCCAGGGTTCGGATAACTGCCTCATCTCGCCGATCTTCAATGACCGGGACCTGCATGTACCCGACAATGCCCTCAGGTCACTCTCGGACAAGATCGGAATGGACTGTTCCGGGACGAAGGGGACCATCATCCTCGCCATGGGGTTCTCGGTGAGATGCTCGTCGTCGACCAGTCACCGAAAGAACCGCTGGAGCGCCCTGAACCGGACCGAGGCGGTGGGCAGGTGAGCGGGAGTCGAGAAGGTGCTCCATGAACCCCTCCAGGTGAGCCCGCTCAACGTCGACTGCCGACGGGACCCCGTTGGCCGCGAGGTAACGCCGAAGCTGGTTCACCGACTCCCCATAGGTGACCACCGTCTTCGGGACGTGTTCTCGGCCCGTAGATGCCGCTCAAGGGACCTGCTCAGCCGTTCCAGGTCGCCTACCCTGTCCCTGTCTTCCTCCTCGGCTCGGATGATGTGGGGTCCGAGCGGTGTGCTGAGGAAAAAATCTGGGCTGGGAAGGTAAAATCCCAGGTCAGCCCCACAAGAATCCGGGGAGTAGCGCAGCCTGGCAGCGCACCTGCTTTGGGAGCAGGAGGTCGGGGGTTCGAATCCCCCCTCCCCGACTCGCTCGTCCGGCGCACCGCACGACCGGACCCCTCCCCGTTCACCCCTGCATGATGCGCGAACGGACTGCCGGCATGAATGCCTCCCGACCGAGGCTCAGCGTGATGACGGGGGTCGATGCAGACACGTCGGCACGACGAGGCACGTCGTGGAGCAGGGCGATCTCCCCGAACTGGTCACCGGGATGCAGCTCGGCAACCGTGTCGGCCCCTACCGACACCCGGGCCCGCCCATCGAGGAGGACGTAGAACCGGTCACCCTCCTCGCCCTGTCTGACGATGGTGGCTCCCTGGTCCCAGCGGTCGACGATGCTGCTGTCGGCCAGCGAGCCCAGGGCTCCGGCATCGAGGTGAGAAAGGAGGCTGACCCGCGACAGCAGGTCGATCCGCTGGCGCCGTGACCACTCGACACCACCAGACGGAGCCGCTTCGTCGTGGCGTGTCACGCCGCCGTCCTCCTGCCCCGTGAGCGACGCCAGGAAGTCCTCTCTCGAAAGGCGGAGCAGGCGCATTGCATCGGTGGCCCGGACCGTGGCGGTACGCGCCGTGTCACGCAGCAGCGCTCGCTCGCCGAAGCTGTCCCCGGGCCCCACCACGCCCACCACGTATCCGTCCACGAGCACGTCGGCGTTCCCCGAGTCCACCATGTAGAACCCGTCGCCAGGATCTCCCTGCGTGACCACCTCGGACCCGGCGGACACCGATGCGGTGGTGACCCGGCCGGCGAGCGCGTCGAGGGCGGCCATGTCGAGCGGGCGGAGACACGGCACGTCGTGCAGCAGGGCCAGCACCCGGGACCGGGCGCTGGCGGTGGCGTCCACCCGATGCAACGTCCGCCATCCCACCGCCACCACGACCGGCAAGGGAAGGGCCGCAACGACGAGCGCGCCCCGCACCCCGATCCAGTACACGAGGACCGGCGCCAGAAAGGCACCGGTGCCCTCGAGTGCCAACTTCGCCGACTCGATGGCGGCGGTGACGCGGGGAAGGAGGGGCGCGGCGAGAAGGCGATGCAGCACCGACAAGGTGGCCACGTCGGCCACCGCCATGCCGATCCCCCATG
Source organism: Acidimicrobiales bacterium (assembly GCA_049514335.1). Classification (GTDB taxonomy): domain Bacteria; phylum Actinomycetota; class Acidimicrobiia; order Acidimicrobiales; family UBA8190; genus JBEKVE01. The sequence goes on along the minus strand of JBEKVE010000041.1, from coordinate 15,724 downwards.
CCGCCACGAGGACCAGGGCCACGTCGAGCAAGGGGACGCCGGCCACGAGCCCGAGAGGGATGCCGCACGCCACGAGAGCGAGCGCGGCGGGCGTACCCAGACGGGGACGGCTGATGAGGGCGGCCGACAACGGCACCGCCATCAGGGACCCGATGCCCGCCGCCAGCATGAGCAGACCGACCCCGGCGCTCCCCGCGTGCAAGAGGCGCAGAGACGCGATCACGGCGATGGCGATCCACATCCCGCGCACGAAGGTCCGAAGGCCGCTCACCACCAGGATGCCGGTGACGTGAGGGTCCCTGACGACGGCCACCGTGTCCCGGGCCACGTCACGGATGCCAACCACCGTGGACGCGCGTCCACCGTGGGCCGCCACCCCCCGGAAGCGGACGGTGAGCGCGGCCGCGCTGAGGAAGACAACCGCACTCCCGGCGAACACGACGGCGGGGGTCGTGGCCACGAGAAGGAACCCGCCGATCACCGCTCCGAGGGCCTGGCTCAGGGTCTTCACCGTGCTGATGCCGGCGGCCGAGGCGGCGAGCTCCTTGGGCGTTCTGGCCAGGGCCGGCACCATCGACGCCTGCACGGGTCGGTACGGGGCGGACACCACCGCGTCCAGAGTCACGAGGACAAGGAGCGAGGCGAGCGGCGCTCCGGAGGCGGCGAGGCCGGCGCTCGTTGCCACCAGAGCGGCGCGGATGCAGGCGATCGTCGTCAGCACCCGACCACCGGATCGTCGGTCGACGAAGGGGATGCTCACGAAGCTCGACACGGCAGCGAAGAACAGCCGCGCTCCCACCAGGCCGACGGCGATGGCACCGTGCTGGCGGAAGGCGTCGACGGCCAGCGCCGTGACATATCCCCATTCCGCAACCGTGACAGCGGCGAACGCCACCACCAGCCACGTGAGGGCACGGTTGCCGAGGAGGATGCGCAGGGGCTCGCTCAGCCCGGCACGCGACCACCGCCGATGCGTGCCGCCGCCCACGCCCGCCTCCACACCGGCCACAGTGGCGTGCAACCCAACCACCTGCAAGTCAGCACGGAGGCCCTGGGAAGCGGTGCGTCCCCTCGGGCTCGCCTCGGGACCAGGTCCCGGGTCACCGGCTCTGCGTGTGGCTGCGGGCGGGTAACCTGGGCCGCCTTCGCGGGCGTAGCTCAATGGCTAGAGTCCCAGCCTTCCAAGCTGGTTATGCGGGTTCGATTCCCGTCGCCCGCTCCCTGCCAGGAGCCCTTGGTTCCGAGTCACTCTGCCGGTTGGGCTGGTGATCTATCGGGAGGCGACGTCGGGAACGCGACCTACTCCCGCAGCTCCATGTCCGGGCGACCCCGAAAGTGGTGCTTTCGTGATTCAAGATCCCTCTGTTCAAGGCGCCGAGCAACTCGATCGTTGCAGCGCCTCAACTGAAAGAATCGTGCCGCCACGAAGCCTCCTGCCACCACAACCAGGCCGCCCGTGACGATAAGCGTCTGCACGAGGAAATGTTTGCCAAAGCCTTCTTCGCTGGGACCCATCCCTGTCTCATACGACGGGGAAGCGGTGATTCGGCCCTTGGTGGTCTCCTCTTGCTAGCCCTAATCCCTGCCTGTTTGTAGGCTTGGCTGATGGGAAGAGCCGAGCGTGCTGCTGCAGCAAGAGAGCGCGAGAAGGTGCGAATTCAGGCCGCCCAGGATCGGCAGGAAGAGCGCCGGGCCAGAGATGAGCTCGCGGTCCGCCTTGAACGCATTGAGTCCCTTCGCTTGCAAGCCTTGAAAGTGTTGAAATCGCAGGATTGGCCAAACGGCACTCTCATCAAGCCATACGGATCCTTCTACAAACGCAAGAAGGCTGGCTGGAAAGCGGGAAGTATCGTGACTCACATGCACGGGCAGGCGGGAAGTCGGCCGATCTACCTGTTGTCCAACGGGCGGTGGAGCGCACCGGGCGACTTTGAAGTCACCACCGCCGAGTTGCTTCAGAAGCGTCGCACGAGCGGCATTGAAGAAGGCCTTCAGCGCATCATCGGCGAGTATCGAGTCTGATCCTGCGTCCGAGGATCGCCGTTGCCCAAAGGGCTGCGTTCATCGGGCACGAAGTGGCGAAGCGGCCGGCCTTCGGTGGTGGACTCTCGGAAGCTGCCTTCGGCGTCGGTCCCTCAGCCGTGGTAGCGGGCGATGACGTCGGTGAAGGCATACGGCTGTTGTGCGATGCCGCTGCAGCTGTCGGAGCTCGTGTCCATGCCCGCACATGGACGGTCCCGGTTCACCGACCAGAATGTCAGGCGGGCCAGGTGAACGGTCTGGGCGAACGACAAGAGGGTGTCGAAATCAGCCACGCTCACTGATTCGTCCGCTTCGTCGGTGTGGCCGTCCATGGACGAGATGCCGATCTGTCGGTAGGCGGCAGCGTCGGACTGGTGGTACGCACCGGCGAGGTCGACGGCGAGGCCGTTCACGGCCTCGATCGATACGGCGGCCATATCGCTGACGGCGGCGCCGAAGTCGAAGGGCATGATCGTCCACGCGTCGGGAGCGAAGCCGATGGCGGCCGCATCGGCGATGAGACTCCGGCCCTGGTTGTTCGGACCATTCTCGTCGGTCCCGAACGTGATCGAGATCTCCAAGCCCGGATCCGCTCTGCGCACGAGGGCGAGCGCATCGATGACACGGGCGCGGACCTTGGCGCTGGCGATCTCGGTGTGCTCGATGTCGATGTCGATGGCATGGAGGGCGTCCGCGCTCACAACTTTCTCGTAGGCGGCCGCCAGTGCGGTGGGGGTCTTGCACGACACGCCGAGCTTCTTGCCGCTCCAGCCGCCGAAGGACACGTCCACGTCACCGCCTGCGGCCCTGATGGAGGCGATAGCGGCCTCGTCGGCGCCTCCGATGAGCGGCCGCGACCCGTCCCACGTGGGGTTGCACGAGCCTTTGGAGAGGATGAAGGCCAAGGTGAGGTCCTCGACCCCCGTCGACGCCATCACCTCGGTGGGCGGCTGCGGGTTCCCCCAGCCGAGGTACTCGTACGGTGCCGCCATCTCCACCGGCTGGGTCGACGCCTGCGCCACCACCGGAGTCGTCGCCACGGCGATCGTCACGAGCGACAGTCCGCACAGTGCGGCGAGCATCCCAAGGGTCGCCCCGCCCCGAAGCCACCGGTGGCGCAGAGCCATTGCGTTCCTCCCGCCGTGTCGAGTGCCTGCGGAGCGACAGCTGCGCGTTCTCTGTCGATCCGCCTGTGCACAGTACCGGCCCGCACGTCATGCGGACAGAGAACCGGTCCCCCTGCACGCGCTGCGATCAGCATGCGCATCACGTGTGCGCGACAGCCTGCAGACGCAGCAGACAGCAGGCGCATCGGATGCCGCGCATGCCCGGGCTGGGCGCGGCACTCGCTGGCGTGCACGGCGATCGTGCGTAATCGAACGGCAACAAAAACCTCTTGACAGGCCTTTGCCGCGAAGGAAGGATGTTGCGCCTGAGGTGTATGTGATGGATGTGGCTGGTGCGAAGCGAGGGAGCGTGCACCGCAGCCTGGGGTGGCACGGCCCTGTGTGACACGCAGGGGGACGATGACGATGGTGCAGGGTCAGCCGGTCCCGGCCGGCACGAAAGCCGTGGACTCATGGATCAGGCGGAACGTGATCGACGCCGCTCCGCTGTGGATCCAGTTCCTTCGCAGTGCACTCGCCAACGTCCACGCCGACCTCGGTGGCGGGCGGTGACGGCCACGCTCACCACGGCGCCCCGGCGCCGCGCAGGCACCGAGGAGACCTCATCGCGCCGGGACGACGCATCGTCGCCGGTGTCGACACGACTCATCGCCTGTTTCTCGCCCGAGCCAGCCTTGCGCCTGCCGGGTTCGGATTGGCCGCCCGAGCAGTGGGACTGAGCCTGTAGGGATCGAACGGATCCCACCGTTTGCGGCTCCCACGCACTGTGCTCCAGGGTTGACGCCGCGGCGTATTGGACCGTCCCGACCACTACCATCGGCCGCCACCACCCACGACACCGGCAGACGCTGGGCGCACGGCCCTCCATCTCGCCGCCACAGGAGACGACATGACGATCGGCGAAAAGGTCCTGCATTTCCAGGGCAAGGGGACCGACCTGGCCGGATTGCAGCAGAAGATCGAGCAGTACCTGCAGTCCGACGGGTTTACGGTGCAGACCTCGACCCCGAGTCCGCACGGCACGGTCATCCAGGCCAAGAAGGGGGGATTCCTACGCGGCATCGTGGATGCCGATCGTGCACTGTCAGTCCTCATCTCCGGCGACCCCAGTGACTTCACGGTCCGGGTCGGCATCGGCAAGTGGCTGCAGCATCTGGCAGTGGCCGCTGTCGAAACGCTGCTCATCTCCGATCTCTTCCTGGTCGTCGACGTGGCCGAGACGGCATGGAACCTCGAGATCGAGGACAAGATCGTCACGCAGATTCGGACCATGGTGGGCTGACCGCGCCGCATCACGCCCCGCACGGGGCGACATGATCGTCGTGGTCACGCAGACACGAGCACCGCTCTGGCTCGGATCTCTCCCCGCTTGAGGCGGGTGAGCGCCTCGGACGCCGCCTCCATGGGGTAGCGCTCGCACACGGCCCGCACCTTCCCGGCGGCAGCCAGCGCGAGCACCTCGCGCATCTGCTGGCGCGACCCGATCACGGAGCCGACCACCCGCGTCTCCCTGTCGAACGGGAGCTCGGGGGCCCGGGCATGGACACCCAGCACGACCGTGCCCCCCGGCACGGTGGACGCCACCGCTTGGCGGAATGCCTCGTCGGAGGGAGCGAAGACGATGGTGGCGTCCATGCGTCCCGCCGCGGCGAGGACGGCCTCGGCCTCGGAAGCGGAGACGGGGTGCGCACCCAGTTCCTGGGCCAGCTCCAGATGCTCCGGTGCCCGGGCGACGGCGTACACCTCGGCTCCGGTGAGCGCTGCGAATTGGAGCACCATGTGCCCGACACCACCCACACCGAACAGAGCCACCGTCGAGCCGGGGCGCAGGCCCGCCTTCGACACGGCGTTGTAGGCCGTGATACCGGGACAGAAAAGCGGTGCCGCCTCGGCATCATCGAGCCCTTCGGGAACAGGATGGGCGTGCGCGGCGGTGGCCACCATGTACGGCGCGTAGCCGCCGTGCACCGTCTCCCCCGTGATCTGCTTGGTGGCACAGAGCTGGTCACGGCCCGACAGGCAGTACCGGCACCGTCCGCACGTCGACCACAGTGGCTGGACACCCACACGGTCGCCCGTCCTGATCCCGTCCACGCCGTCGCCGATCTCCACCACGCGACCCACCACCTCGTGGCCGGGGACGATGGGGATGAAGGCGGGAACGCCGTAGCGGACCCAGTCGCCCTCCACCATGTGGAGGTTGGAGCGGCACACGCCGCACGCGGCGACCTCCACCACGATCTGGCCGGGCTCGGCACGGGGGTCAGGCACGTCGGCAGCGTGCACGACGCCGTCCTCCACGGGCCCGGGCCTCTCGAGAACCATCGCTCGCACAGCGGCTCCTCTCCGACCCGACGTTACCCAACCCGAAGAGGCCGCTCCCCTACCCGGCTCCCACACCCCGATTGTCACATCGACTGTCGCTCGAGGGTCATTGCGAGGGCAGCGAAGCGACGGGAGGATGGGGAAGATGGACGACGTCGAGTGGCTGACCGCTCGGTTCGAGGAGCATCGGGGCCATCTGCGCGCCGTGGCGTACCGGATGCTGGGCTCTCTCACCGAGGCTGATGACGCCGTCCAGGACACCTGGCTACGGGTCAACCGTGCGGGGGCAGATGACGTCGAGAACCTGGGTGGGTGGCTGACGACGATCGTCGCCCGGGTGTGCCTGAACGTGCTCCGGGCACGAGCGGTGCGACGGGAGGAGCCCCTCAAGGTGCACCTGCCCGATCCCATCATCAGCCCCGAGGGAGGGCATCGCCCCGACGAGGAGGTGCTGCTGGCGGACTCGGTCGGCCTCGCTCTCCAGGTGGTGCTCGACACCTTGACCCCGGCCGAGCGTCTGGCGTTCGTGCTCCACGACATGTTCGACCTCCCCTTCGACGAGATCGCGCCGATGCTGGGGCGAACGCCGGCAGCGGCCCGGCAGCTGGCGAGCAGGGGGCGCCGGCGGGTGAAGACGGCCGGAACCCATGTCCCCGACGCTGACCTTCACCGCCAACGCCAGGTCGTGGACGCCTTCTTCGCCGCGGCGCGGGGAGGGGATTTCGATGCCCTGGTGGGGGTGCTCCACCCCGATGTCGTGCTGCGAGCCGACTTCGGCCCTGGTCGCCCCGGAGCCTCCACCGTCGTACGCGGCGCACAAGCCGTTTCCCGGCAGGCCCGGTTGGGCGCCAATCCCGCCGCCGTGCTCTATCCCGTGGTGGTGAACGGAGCTGCCGGCGTCGCCATCACGTTGGGCGGAAAGCCGCACGGGGTGATGGCCTTCACCGTGTCCGAGGGTCTCATCACCGAGATCGATGTGATCGGTGACCCTGAGCGCATCCGGAGGGTGGCCGCTTCGGTCCTCCCCGAGGAGTCGGACACGTGACGGTCGGGCCTCAGGCGTCGGAGGCACCCGGGCGGTAGGACAACACCCGCAGGACGAGTCGTCCGAGCGCCGTGGGCCGGCGGGCGGCCGCGGCCCGCTTGGCATCGGCTTCGTTGCGCCGGGTCATCGGGCCCCCGAGCCGCCACGTCCAGCGGGCACCCCCTGAGGGCCGTTTGATGTAGGGCGGAACCGGGGGCAGCCTCTGACGGGGTTTGCGGCGCCGCCCGCCACGCGAACCCATGCCGGCATCATGGCGGAAACGCCCCCCCGCCACAACGAGCGGCCGGGCGCGGCGTGTCCGGTGCGCTCAGCTCCGGTTCGGCGCCCAGCGGAAGCGGCGCAAGGCCACCACCGCCCCGATCACGCCCCAGATGGCGACCACCAGGATGTCGTGCCACGACCAGGATGCCGTGCCCGGGATCACGCCGAAGCTCGCCGTGATGGCGTGGAGGAAGTGGATCACCGGGAAGTACGCCGAGAACCTGGCCAGCCCCGAGCTCCCTTTGAGCGGGAACCACAGCCCGGCCAAGAACAAGAAGACGAAGAACACCGTGCTGATGAGCGGCCCGGCGGCCTCCTGGTTGGGCACCATGGTGCTCACCGCCACACCCATGGCCGTGAAGCTCACGATGCCCACCACCAGCGTCACCACGAACGCGCCCAGGTCATGGGGGAACGGCACGCTATAGCCGAACCGCCCGATGACAAGAAGGAGCACGATCTGGGCGCCGGCCACGATCATGGTGCTCACGAAGATGGCCGACAGCAGTGCCCACACCGGCAGTGGCGTCAGGCGCAACCGTTTGAGCAACCCCGTCTCGCGCCGCACCACCAGGTTGATGCTCAAGGTCGTGAAGCACGCCGCCATGACGCCGTAGGACACGAAGCCGGGCACGTAGTAGTCGATCAGCTTGATGTTTCCCAGATAGCTGATGCGCTGATTCCCGGCCGACGAGCCCAGCAGGAGGAGGAAGACCACGGCGAATCCCACGGTGAAGATGGCGCCGATGCGGTTGACCCAGAACGACAGCTGCTCGTAACGGACCTGGTGCGCCACGAGGCGGAGCGACCCGGGCTCCGCCCGGTGCGCCGTCTCGGTCGGCGCCGGAGCGGGCGTGCTCATGAGGCGTCCGCCGAGGTGGCGTCTGCGCCCTGGGTGAGCTCGAGGTAGACATCCTCGAGCGTGACCCGCGCCACGGTGAGGCCGGCCAGCTCCACGTTCCCGTTCAGGGCCCAGTTGACGAGCGCTCCGAGGACATGCAGCTCGTCACTCGTCCTGATCTCGACGGAGGCTCCTTCCAGCCGCGACGGCACCACGGGCAGGTCCGAGGCGGCCGTGCCGGTCGGCAGGGTGAAGCGGATGGTGGCCGCGCCCCGGTCGCGCCCGCCGATCGAGGCGGGCTCACCCGACGCCACGATCCGGCCCCGCGACAACACGGCCGCCCGATGGGCGAGCGCCTCGACCTCGTCCATGTAGTGACTGGTCAACAAGACGGTCGTCCCCTCCGAGGACAACGTGCGGATGAGGTCCCACGTCGTCCGGCGGGCCGCAGGATCGAGCCCGGTGGTGGGCTCGTCGAGAAACAGCAGGTCAGGGTTGCCGATGATCCCGAGCCCCACGTCGAGACGCCGCTGCTGTCCACCTGAGAGCTTCTTCACCTTGCTGTTGACCTTGTCGGTCAGGCCCACGAGCGCCGCCACCTCGTCCACCGGGCGCGGCGACGGATAGAGACCGGCATTGCGCATGAGGACCTGGCGGACCGTCAGATAGGGCTCCACCGCCAGCTCCTGGAGGACCACGCCGATGCGGGTGCGCAGCGAGCGCTGCTCGTGTCGGTCACCGGGATCGAGCCCGAGCACGTGCACCGTGCCCCCGTCTCGGCGCAGGAAACCCTCGAGGATCTCGATCGAAGTGGTCTTCCCCGCCCCGTTCGGACCGAGCAGGGCGAAGACCTCGCCCCGTTCGACGTCGAAGTCGACGCCGTCGACGGCGTGGAGGTCCCCGTACGACTTGCGCAGGTCGGCGACGCTCACGGCAAGCATCGATCTCCCCTCTCCCCGGTGGCCCGGTGGGCGCTCCACGGCGAGACCCTGGCCGCCGCCCACACATCCCTCCGGCGATCGTGGGAACGCCGGGCCTCCAGCGTTGCTGTGCACGGTCGACGAGGGGCCTGCCCTGTGCGCTGCCCGGATGCTACCCGGTGACCGGGGCGAGGGTCCTTGACCGGTCACGTCCTCCGCGTTTAGCTACGTCGGCGAGTCACGCCCACCACACACGCTCGTTCAGCGGCCGGCCGCGCACTCCGATGGAGCTGCCCACCTCTCCCCCGAGGAACACGGTCCAGCACGTTGGGTCGCGTCCGGGGTCCGACCGCCTCCGGCGAGCGGTGGGCCTGCTCGACACGACCTTTCGTCATCCCGCACTGGTGGGAGCGGCAACGGCGTTGGTGGCGCTCGTCGTCGTCGCCCTGCGCGTGGAGGTTGCCGGACAGGGCCACGTGGGCAACCTCGTGCTCCTCGGGAGCCGCTTCGTGGTCCCCGGGAGCCATGTGGGGGTACCCGTGGTCCACGGCAACGGCTACGACGGGCAGTTCTACTACCGCCTCGCCCTCGACCCGCTCGACTTCTCGCCGCATGCCCAGGGCATCGTCATGGATTCGCCGCAGCGCTACGAGCGCGTCGTCTACCCCGTCCTCGCCTGGACCCTGTCCGCCGGTCACGCATCGCTCGTCCCGTGGTCGCTCATCGCCGTGAACGTCGTGTGCCTCGGTGCGCTCGGCTGGCTCGGTGCCCTCGTGGCCCGCGACGGGGGGCGGCACCCGGCCTGGGGCCTGCTCGTCCCCGCCTACTTCGGCTTCGTCTGGAGCCTGTCGCGCGACCTCACCGAGATCGTGGAGTGCACCTTCATCGTGGCCGGGTTGGTGGCGCTGCGTCGCCGCCGCCCGGTGCTGTGCGGGTTGGCGCTCAGCGCCGCCGTGCTCAGCCGCGAGACCGCCCTGGTCGTGGTGGCCTGCATCGGCCTCGTCCAGCTGGCCCGGTGGTTGGCGCCGGGCCCCGGGGCGGTGCGGCGACCCGAATCGGCGCCCGCCTCACACCTCACGGCGTGGGTGCTCCCCGTGGCGGTGTTCGCCGGCTGGCAAGGCGTGGTCCGCAGCAAGATCGGGCACCTCCCGCTGCTCGCCTCCGGCCAGCACAACCTCGACGTCCCTTTCGCCGGGCTGGCCCGGGGCTTCTCGCACTACGCCGCCCTCCTGCCGGGCAAGTCGGCGGTGCTGTGGTTCGGCGAGCTGGCGGTCCTCGTCTTCGTGGTCGTCACGGCAGCACGACACCTGAAGACCAGCGCCGCGCCCCTGCACGAGCGCCTGGCGTGGGGCGCCTACGGCGTGCTCTCGCTGTGCCTGGCACCGGGGATCTGGCTCGGTGACGTCGGCTTTCGCAGTCTCGACGACGTCTATGTCCTCAGCGTGCTCGTCGTGCTGGCCTCACCGCGGCGCACCCGCGTCATCGCACCCGTGATGGGACTCACCTGGTTGGTGGTGGCGGCCGAGCTCGTGAAGGTCATCTGATCCTCCACGGCGCCAGACCAGGGCGAGCTCCCTCGGAGGCGAGTGGGCCATTTGTTAGTGTCGGAACGTGGCCCGTCGCCGAGCGGCATTCCCGCCTTCTCCTCCTGGTCAGCCGTCCTGACCGACGCCACGGCCCGCGGGCCGGCATCGTCGGGGGGTGTCGACACGGTCGGCCGGCCCGGCTCGACCGACGACGTCATCCGCACCGTCGACCTCACCAAGACCTACGCCGGCACCGACTTCCGGGCCGTCGACGAGCTCAACCTCACCGTGGCCACGGGCGAGATCTTCGGCCTGCTCGGGCCCAACGGCGCGGGCAAGACCACCACTGCCGGGATGCTCACCACCAGGGTCATCCCCTCATCGGGCCGGGCCTGGGTGGGAGGCATCGACGTGGTGGCCCACCCCACCCTGGCCAAACAGATCCTCGGCATCGTGAGCCAGGAGAACACCCTCGACCGCCAGCTGTCGGTGTGGGAGAACCTCTACTTCCACGGGCGCCTGTTCGGCATGGGCGCCCGCCAGTCGCGGCGCGTGGCCGACGACCTGCTCGAGCAGTTCCAGCTGTCACGCTGGGCCAAGGCCTCGGTCTACGCACTGTCGGGCGGCATGGCGCAGCGCCTCATGGTGGCGCGCGCCGTCTTCCACCGACCCGCCGTGCTCTTCCTCGACGAGCCGACGGCGGGGCTCGACCCCCAGAGCCGGCTGGCGCTGTGGGAGGTGCTGCGCGAGCTCAACGGCGACGGCCAGACCATCCTCCTCACCACCCACTACATGGAGGAAGCCGACCAGCTGTGCAACCGGGTGGCGATCATGGACCACGGCAAGATCCTGGCGCTCGACACCCCCGCCCAGCTCAAGCGCACCGTGGGCGCCGACACCATCGTCACGGTCAAGACGCCCGGCGACCGCGCTGCGCTGGCGGCGGTGTTCTCCACGGACTTCGACGGTGTGACCCGGGCACGCGAGGTGGACGGCGGGGTCGAGCTGCACGTACGGAGCTCGGAGCGGATCGTCCCCCGCGTCGTCAGCGCGGCGGAGCGCGCCGGCCTCGAGGTGGGCGACTTGTCGGTGGCCGAACCAACCCTCGAGACCGTCTTCATCAATCTGACCGGCAAGGACCTGCGCGACTGATGGCCGTCGTCGACGTCCCCGCGCCCCACGCCCACATCGAGGCCAGGCCCACCCGCTCCGCCTTCTCGTCCAGCTGGGTGTCGCTTCGCGCCCTCATGCTGCGCGACCTGGTTGTGCTGTGGAAGCACTTCAGCGAGTTCGTGATCCGCACCCTGGTGCAGCCCTTCTTGCTGTGCTTCGTGTTCCTGTTCGTCTTCCCCAAGATCGGCCAGGGCATCGGGGGTGGACGCGGCACGGCGGCGGCATCGGGGTTCGCCACCGTGCTCGTCCCCGGCGTGGTGGGCATCTCCATCATGTTCCAGGGCGTGCAGTCGGTGGCGCTGCCCATGGCCCAGGAGTTCGGCTTCACCCGCGAGATCGAGGACCGCGTGCAGGCGCCGTGCCCGATCTGGCTGGTGGCCATGGCCAAGGTCCTGTCCGGCACGGTCCAGGGCCTCATCTCCGCCGCCCTCGTCCTTCCCATCGCCGCCGTCGTCCACGCCGCGGGGGTCGAGGCCCACATCGACCTGCACTGGTGGATCATCCTCACCCTCGTCCCGCTGGCGTCTGTGACCATGAGCTCGCTCGGGCTCCTGCTGGGCACGTCCTTCGAGCCGCGCAACATCGGGCTCATGTTCGGGTTCGTGGTGCTGCCCATCACCTTCCTGGGCGGCACCTACTACCAGTGGACGCGGCTCACGCCCGTGACGGTCGGGGCGTGGCACTGGCTGCAGACGATCGTGCTCGTCAATCCCCTCATCTACGTCAACGAAGGCATGCGGGGTGCCTTTACGAGCGCCTCGCACATGCACCTCTACATCATCTACCCGGTCCTGGTGGGGTTCTGCGCGCTGTTCCTGAGCATCGGGCTGCGCAACTTCCGCCGGCGCGTCCTGTCCTAGGACCACGGCGGTGCGCGTCCTGGCCGGCATGGCGCTTGCCCTCGGGACCCTCGGTGCCGCCCTGGCCGGCCTCGCCACACCCGCCGCGCACGCCGCCGCGCCCGCCGCGCCCGCCGCGCCCGCCGCGGCCCCGCCGGCGTTGTCGGGTCCCCTGTACGGGGTGACGGTGGACAGCGTCACCGACGTGAGCGCCATCGCCGCCGCAGCGGCGAGCCTGCCCGAGGAACCGACCATCCGGATCTACTTCGACGTGAAGGAGCCCGCCAGCTACTACGCAGCGGCGATCCGTACCCTCGGGCCGGTCAGCCACCTCATGGGCGAGCTGCTCGACTCGTCGGACTCCCGCCACATCACGGTGGCCGCGTACGACAAGCGGGTGAAGTCCTACGTCGCCGCCTTCGGCGGCGACATCGACGTGTGGGAGATCGGCAACGAGGTGAACGGCAACTGGACGGGCCGCTACACCACGGTGGAAGCCAAGCTGACCGAGGCCTACGACGTCGTGGCGGCAGCCGGCGGCCACAGTGCACTCACCCTCTACGACAACCTCGGCTGCGGCGACGGACGGCGCGAGCTCGACCCGCTCAGCTTCTCCCGCCAGTACGTGCCCAGCGCCGTGCGCTCGGGGCTCTCGTACGTCTTCCTGTCGTATTACGAGGACTCGTGCAACGGCATCCGCCCCGGTGCCGCTGCCTGGACGACGCTCTTCGGGCAGCTGCACGCGCTCTACCCGGGCGCCCGGGTGGGGTTCGGCGAGATCGGCATGGCCGAGCCCGCCACCGGCGCCACGCTCGGGGCCGCCCGGTCGCTCATGGCCTACTACTACGGGTTGGACATCACCTTGCCGTACTACGTGGGTGGCTACTTCTGGTGGTACTTCACCGAGGACTGCCTTCCCACCACCAAGCCGCTGTGGTCCACGCTGGTCGCCGGCTTCGACGCCGAGGCGGCCGTCCTCGCCCACTGAGTGGCAGCGGTAACCTGACGCCGTGCCCGACGCCGTGGCCCAGCCCGCTCGCAAGCTCTCGCTGTCGGGATGTGTGAACTTCCGCGACCTCGGTGGCTACCCCACCACTGACGGACGGCACATCCGGTGGCGGACGCTGTTCCGCGCCGACGGACTCAGCCGGCTCGATGGCGACGATTGCGCCCAGTTGGCCGACCTCGGACTGGCCACGGTCATCGACCTGCGCACCGTGGACGAGGTCGAGCAGCGGGGCCGGTTCCCCGAGGACGCCTTCGAGGTCGAGTACCACCACCTCCCGCTGACCGACCTGCTGCCACCCCCCGAGGACCTGGAGCGCTACGACGAGCCCATCTTCGTGACGTCGCGCTACCGCCAGTTGTTCACCCAGGGTTCACCCTCGCTCGTCCGGGCGGTGGAGGTCCTGGCCGAGCCGGGTGCGCTGCCCGCCGTGTTCCATTGCAGCGCCGGCAAGGACCGCACCGGCATCCTGGCCGCCCTGGTCCTCGGCTTTCTGGGCGTGCCCCACGACGTCATCGTCGACGACTACGCCCTGAGCGCCGAGGGCATGGTGGCGCTCATGGCCCGCCTCAAGGCCGAGTACGCCGATGCCGCCGAGGAGGTCGAGCGCTACGCCCCGGCTGTCACCGCCGTGTCGCCCCGCACCATGGCCGCCTTCCTCGACTCGCTCCACGACGAGCACGGCAGCTTCGACGACCTGGCGGCGACGTGGGGCGTCACGGCGGCCGTGGAACGCCTGCGCGCCGTGCTCCTCGAGGACAGCGCACCGTCCTGAGCACCGCGCCCCCGGCGGCGTGGGTGCGGGGGCCGACGCGTCGATCAATCGGCGGGCCGGCGGAACACGAGGACGTCCGAACCGTCGCGCGCCGTCACGGCGGTGACGAGCTCCCACCCGCTCTCGGAGCGGTCCCGCACCACCCGGTCGACCTTCTCCTCGTCCCGGTCGTCGTCGGGGCGCAACGCCCCCGGTAGCAACGTCAACCCGTAGCGGAAGGACCCCACGGCGCCAGAACCTATCCAAGCCGTCGGTGGGCGTCCCGGGGCCGCGAGCAGGGCCGTTGTCCTGTCCTGTGCCCCTGTCCAGGGCCGTCGTGGGGTCGCCTGGGGTGGATGAACCTTTCGTGAACGACACGCGAACGTACGGTAATTCCCCCATCGGCCGGGAGCGCTGCGCACGGAGCGGTGCCCGGTAGGTTCGGGGCCGTGCCAGTGCCCGACGACGCCCACGCCCCTGAGGGCCTGCGGCCTACGGAGCCGTCGGGGCGGGCCACGGCGTCCGACGGGGTGGGGGTGGCGTACTACGACTTCGGGGGGCAGGGCCCGACCCTCCTTCTCGTCCACGCCACGGGGTTCTGCGCCGCCACGCTGGCGCCGTTGGCCCGCCGCCTCCGCCACCGCTTCCACTGCGTGGCACTCGACGAGCGCGGCCACGGCGCCTCCGACCGGCCTCCGGGCGGCGACTACGACTGGCACGGCTTCGCCGCCGACGTCCTGGCCGTGGTGGACGCGCTCGGGCTCGAGCATCCCCTCGGATTCGGGCACTCGTGCGGCGGCGCTGCGCTCCTGCTCGCCGAGGAGGCCCGTCCCGGCACCTTCGCCGGTCTCTACTGCTTCGAGCCCATCGTCTTCCCCGGCGACGAACCCCCCGGGGACGATCATGCCAACCCCCTGTCGCTGGGGGCGCAACGCCGCCGTCCCACCTTTTCGTCGCGGGCCGAAGCGCTCGCCAACTTCGCCGGCAAGCCGCCCTTCGACCGGCTCGACCCCGAGGCGCTGGCCGCCTATGTCGACAACGGCTTCGCCCCGGCGGCGGACGGGGGCATCACCCTTCGCTGTGTGCGCGAGGACGAGGCCCGCATCTACGCCCTCAGCTTCGCCCACGACGCCTTCGCCAACTTCGACGCCGTGCGCTGCCCCGTGGCGCTCGTGTGCGGCGAGGACACAGACGCCTTCGGGCCGCCGCTCCTCGGACGCCTGGCCGCCCGACTGCCGTCGGCCTCGACGGCGGTGATGGCGGGCATGGGGCACTTCGGGCCGCTCGAGGACCCCGGCGCGGTGGCCAGGTCGGTGCGCAGTGCTCTGGTCCCTGTGGCCGTCACACCCGAGGCGTAGCCTGCCGCCGTGGCTCTCGCGCTCCCCCGGACACTGTCCCCCTCCAAGTTGAGCGCCTTCAAGGACTGCCCGCTCGCCTTCCGCTTCTCCGCCATCGACAAGCTGGCCGAGTCGCCCTCGCCCGCCACGGTCAAGGGCACGCTCGTGCACGGCGCCCTGGAGCGCCTGTTCTGGGAGCACCCCCGCGGGGCGCGCACGCCGGATGCGGCCGGTGCCGCCCTCGACGCTGCCTGGGCGGCCATGCAGACCGACCCCGAGTTCCAGGGCCTGGCGCTGTCGGCGGACGAGGCCCGCACCTTCGTGGCCGACGCCGCCACGCTGGTGGAGGGCTACTTCCGGCTCGAGGACCCCGACACCGTCGACACGGTGGGCGTCGAGCTCACGCTCGAGGCCGAGGTCGGGGGCCTGCACCTCCGGGGCATCGTCGACCGGCTCGACGTCACCCCCGAGGGCGAATTCGTCGTCGTCGACTACAAGACGGGCCGCGTCCCCTCGGTCCTCCAGGAGCAGCAGCGTCTGGGCGGGGT
>JBEKVE010000040.1:0-19208 GCA_049514335.1 Acidimicrobiales bacterium | reverse complement strand
GTCCACCACCAGGCCCGCAGCGGCGAGAGCGTCGAAATACTCCTCCAGGGCGTGGCTCCACCCCTTGAACCGCATGGTCAGGCCGTCGCGCTCGACGACCTCCTCGAACGGTTTCGTGCCCAGGTAGCGATCCCGCAGCCGATAGGGCGAGTCTTCGGCGTCGGTGTCGAAGCTCCCCGCATCGAGGATGGGGTGAGTCACGCACATGCAGAACGGCGCCCCGGGGAGAAGGACCCGGGCGACTTCGGAGACCGCCCCCGGCATGTCGTCGAAGTCCATGAGGGAGTTGTAGGAGACGACGAGGTCGGCGCTCGCGTCACCGAGCGGGAGCGCGCCGGCGTCGGACCGGACGTAGCGGCCACCGGGATCGGAGGCCACGGCGTAGCGCAGCAGCGTGGGTGAGCCGTCCACGCTCACCACCCGGTGGCGACGCGCCCGCAGGTCACGCGTCACCCTCCCCTCACCGCACCCCACCTCGACGGTGAGTCGACCCGGCGGCGGCACCACCGCGTCGAAGAAGGCATGGCGGTAGTACCAGTACGCGTCGTGGGCGGGGGTACGGGCCCATCGCACCCAGTTCTCGGCCTCGAGCTCCCACGACTCTCGATTGCGCACCCCGCGACGGTACCGGCGCCGCGCCCGGGTGGGCGGCTCGGGTCGCGGCACCTACATTGGCGTCTGTGGACCTGGGTCGGGTGGGGATCTGGTGGAGCGGCCGCTGGGCCTCGGAGGAGGAGCCCTCGCTGGATGTCCCCGCCGCCATGGAAGCCCTGGGCTACGGGGCGCTGTGGTGCTCGGGAGGCCTCGAACGCGGCTTGGCCCGACGCTTCGGGCGGCTCCTCGAGGCGACCGGCACGGTGGCGGTGGCGAGCGGGATCGTGAGCATATGGACGACCCCACCGTCGGAGCTGGCGGCGGCCGTGGCCGAACTCGACAGGCGCTCCCCCGGACGCTTCGTCCTCGGCCTCGGCGCCAGCCACGCCGTGCTGGCCGCGGACTACGCCCGCCCCTGGTCGAGCATGGTGGCGTACCTGGACGGTCTCGACGCCCCCGGCGGGGCCACGGTGCCGGCGGGACGCCGCGTGCTGGCCGCCCTGGGGCCGCGCATGCTGAAGCTGGCAGCCGAGCGGGCCGCGGGGGCGCACCCCTACCTGGTGCCCGTGGAGCACACCGTCCGGGCCCGGCAGATCCTCGGTGCCGGACCGGTGCTCGCCCCCGAGGTGACGGCGGTGCTCGAGTCCGACCCGACCGCGGCGCGTGCCGCGGCCCGCGGGTTCATCGGCGGCTACCTGACCCTGCCCAACTACGCCAACAACCTCCGCTCCCTCGGCTTCGCCGACAGCGATCTCGCCGGGGAGGGCAGCGACCGGCTCGTCGACGCCGTGGTGGCCTGGGGGGACGTCGGTGCCGTGGCCGCCCGGGTACGCGAGCACCTGGCGGCGGGTGCCGACCACGTATGCGTCCAGGTCGTGTCGGCCATGTCGTCGTTCCCCGTCGCCGCCTACCGGGCGCTCGCCCCGCCCCTGCTCGATCTGTAGCGCCCGGCGGGCGAATCCCTGCACCGTTGGTCCCAGTTCTCTCCCAGACTGCGACATCGCCGGGACGTCGGGCTCGGGCGCGAAGCGTGGCGGACATGCGAGGGCGCGCCACGCTCGGTCACGTGTTGAGCGTGACCCTGGCCATTTGTCGACCGTTCGCGCGATCGACACCCTCTGTGTTGCCACTCTGCGTCACCACCATGCGTGACGGGACCGCAAAAGCCCAGCTGGGAATGCCCTGTGACTTTGTCGCCACGACTAAAGCCAGCACGGGGTGCGGTCGAGACCGCACACATGACGAATCTCCGCCCGCTGTCGACGTGCTCTCGAACCACCACGCTCCGCACGCATCACCATGGGGGCGACGACGAAGGGTTCACCCTCATCGAGCTCATGGTGGTTCTGCTCGTCATCGCCATCCTCCTGGCCATCGCCATCCCCACCTTCCTGGGCGTCTCCACCTCCGCCAACGACCGGGCGGCGCAGAGCAACCTCACCAACGCCCTCACCGAGGCGAAGGCGCTCTACCAGAACACCCAGACCTACAACAGCGGCTCGCTGCCCCAGGCCACCTTCGCCGCATCCGCCCCCGAGTTCAGCTGGACCCAGAACGGGGCCTGTTCCTCGGGCGGCACGAGCTGCGTGAGCGAGTACCCGGTCGACGTGCAGAGCAGTGGGGACGGGCGCGCCATGATCCTGGCATCGCTCAGCAAGACGGGCACGTGCTGGTACGTCGTGGATCTCGAGTCGGCTCCGAGCTCGACCTCGTTCACCGACTCCGGGGGCGGCGCCACCTACCAGTTCCTGTCGGGGACCACCACGGCCGGGACGGCGCCGCAGACCCAGCAGATGGGCGGCAGTGCCCTCACCTCCGCCGGCGTCTACTACGCCAAGAAGACGACCAGCACGTGCAACGCCAGCACCCCGGTGACCGAGACCACGGCCTCGTGGAAGTGGGGCACGTCCTACTCGTCGGCCGGCTCCGACTGAGCGACTCCCGGCCCCTGCTGAGCCTCCGTAGTGCGGGAGGCCAGGCGGGCTCGCACGCCCCCCTGGCCCCCTCCCCCCGGCCACGTTGCGTCCCAGACGCCGGTGGCGGCCGGGGTTGTCGGACCACTACCCGATCCGTGCCGCCCGTAAGCGCCCCGTCGCCACGGTCCGGCCGCCACGGACCGGCCTCAGGACGGGGCGCGCCGTTTCGCCCGGGGTCGGCGGGGGACGACGGTGGTTACCGGGTCCGAGGCGCGCAGCACGCCCACCTGGAGACGGCCGAGCACCATCGCCCACGCCGCCTCCATGAACTGGGCCTGCGAGGCCGTGTCCACCAACTGGTGCACCTCGACGTGGGCACCACCGCGGCGCGGCTCCACGCGGAGATACGCCATGAGCTCGCTCCCGGGCACCGGGACGTTGTCGTCCTCGAAGTCCCATGACATGGCGATGAGCCGTGGCGCGCAGACGATGTCGTAGCGGCCCCGCACGTGGGTTCCCCACTCCAAGGTGCACGAGAACCGACCGTCCTCGATCGTGACGGGCACGCCCATCCACCGTGAATACACGGCCGCGTCGGTGAAGGCGGCGAAGGTCGTCTCCTGGTCGGTCTCGACGTCGGTGCTCGCCACCACGACGGGCTTCGTCACGGCGTCGGAGCGCGTCCGCTCGGGGATGTCGTCGGCGGCGATCCAGCGGCTCGCGTCCCCGAGCGCAGCGTGCAGGCCGCGCAGGACCTCCTGCCGGGCGCGGTAGCGGCGCGACGTTCCCGCCGCGGTGGCGGTCACCAGGCCCGCCTGACGGAGCACGGCCAGGTGCTGGGAGATGGTGGGCTTCGTGAGCGCAAAGGCGGCGGCGATCTCCCCCGCCGGCACCTCCCGGTCCCAGATGAGCGACAGGATCTCGCGCCGCACCGGGGAGGTCAGCGCGCCGATCACCATCTGGAGGTCCCGCCCCTCATCCCCCGGACCCGCCGGTTGCGCATTGTTCGGCACCTGTCTAATTTAGCGGTCACCGAACAAAGGGGTGGGTCGATGGGCAACTACGTGCTGGCGTACACGGGCGGGGCGATGGGTGAGACCCCGGCCGAGCAGGAAGCGGCCATGGCCGAATGGATGCAGTGGTTCGGGTCGCTCGGCGACGCCGTGGTGGACGGGGGCGCCCCCTTCGGCCCTTCCGCCACCGTGGCCGGCGACGGCGGTGTGGCGACGGCAGGCGCGTCGGCCCTCACGGGCTACTCGATCATCTCCGCCGACACCCTCGCCGCTGCCTGCGACGCCGCCAAGAGCTGCCCCGTCCTGAACCACGGCGGGGCGGTCGAGGTCTACGAAGCCATCCCGGTGGCCTGACCCGACACGCCACGGCCCCGGACGGCGGCCCACGCCCCGCCGGGGACATCGGACCCATGAGGAGGACCCATGGCAAAGAGCGACATCTGGCCCACGGTGCACGCCGAGCGCAAGGCCCTGGCGGCCGACCTCGGCATCATCGACGCGGGGCAATGGTCGACGCCGTCGATGTGCGAGCAGTGGACGGTGCGCGACGTGCTCGCCCACATGACCGCCACCGCTCGCATCTCACCCCCGACGTTCTTCCCCAAGCTGGTGGGTTCGGGGTTCAGCTTGTCGCGGATGCAGGCCAAGGACATCGCCGTCGAACGGGGAGCCACGCCTGCCGACACGCTGGCACGTTTCGAGAGCGTGCTCACGTCGGTGAAGCACCCCCCGGGGCCCGCTGACTCGTGGCTCGGTGAGACGCTCGTGCACGCCGAGGACATTCGTCGGCCCCTGGGCATCACCCACGACTACCCCACCGAGGCGGTGGTCCGGGTGGCCGACTTCTACAAGGGCTCCAACCTCGTCATCGGAGCCAAGCGCCGGATCGCCGGGCTGTCTCTACGCGCCACCGATGTCGAATGGTCCCATGGTGCGGGTCCCGAGGTCGCCGGGCCCATCCTGGCCCTCGTTCTGGCGATGGCGGGGAGGGCGGCTGCGCTCGATGCCCTCGGTGGGGACGGTGTGGGGACGCTGCGCTCACGCCCCTAGCTCCCGCGCACCGCATGCATCCCCCTGCGCACGGGCGCCGTGCGCGACCATCGGGCCCATGCCCCCGGCCGGCTGGCAGAGCCTGTGGCACAAGCACCCTGGCGTGCGCTCGGGCGATGACCTGACGCGCGGCGAGCGTGCCGCCGACCGCATGCGCAACATGATGGGGTCGTGGCCGTTCGTCTTCAGCTTCTTCGCCATCATGATCATCTGGGCCGTGGTCAACAGCCTGTTGCTCAAGGACGTGCTGCACCACAAGCCGTTCGACCCCTACCCCTACATCCTTCTGAACCTCTTCCTGTCGATGCTGGCCGGGGTCCAAGCCGCTGCGCTGTTGATCGCCGCCAAACGCGCCGACGCCATATCGTCGGAGATCGCCATCCACACCGAGCACAACACCGACGACATCAAGACGCTCATCCAGGAGAACACCGTTCTCACCTCGCAGGTGAAACGGGCCACCGACCTCCTCGACGAGATCCACCTCCACGTGGCCAACATCGGTCGGACCGTCGGAGCCGAATTGGGTCGGTTCCCGCCATCGCCCCAAGCGGGCGAGCCGGCCGAGCCCACCTGAGGCCGGCGCCGCGCCACCGTCCGGGCCGGTCCGGACGCGGTGCCCATCGCCAGCACCGGGACCAGAGACCCGTTTATCCCGATCCGTTCTCGCCGGCTGGCACCGGCCCGTCCCGCCCCGGGGGGAGGACGGCCATCGGGACGAGGGCCTCGAAGTGCCGGGGTGGGTGCCGCACGCCCGACGCCAGTCCCACCGTCGCCAAGGCCCAGATCCCCCACCACGTGGGGTCGAGCACCCATGGTGAGAGACCCTGCCGTGCGCTCGTCGGAAAGCGGTGGTGGTTGTTGTGCCAGCCCTCCCCCAGCACCGCCACCGAGATCATCCAGTTGTTGCGGCTGGCGTCAGGGGTCTCGAAGCGCCGGCGACCGAACCGGTGAGCGAGGGAGTTGACGGCGAACGTCGAGTGATAGAGCAGCACCGTGGGGATGATGAAACCCCACACGAGCAGCTGTGGACCCGAGGTGCCGGTGCCGGGAGAGACGTGGCGGAGCACCGTGCCGAGGACGACGCACGCCACCGCAAGTGCGCCCGGCACGACGTACTCGAAGCGGTCGAGCAGGCGCAGCTCCCGAAAACGGGCCAGGTCCTTCACCTTCGTCAGGTCGGTGCCGGCGTTGTCCGGGTCGAAAATCCATCCCACGTGGCTGTACCAGAATCCGTCGACCACCGGCGAGTGGGGATCGCCCTCCCGGTCGGTGTAGCGGTGATGGGCCCGGTGGTGCGCCACCCACCACAACGGCCCGCGCTGGGCCGCCGACGCGCCCAGTGCCGCTCCGGCCAGCTGGAGGGCGCGTGGGACGCGAAACGCCCGGTGGGAGAAGCACCGGTGGTAGAAGGCCGTGATCCCGAAGGCGCGGACGCCGTAGGACGCGACGGCGATGCCCACTGCCACGGGGCTCCATCCCACGAACACGACGCCCAGGACGGCCACGTGCACGAGCAGGAAGGGGATCCCGAGCCGCCAGGACCGGTGAGGCCCCGCCTCGGCGGCCTCACGTGTCCTTCGCGCCGCGGGGGGCGCCGGAGGGCGCGCCGCCGGAGCCGCCCTCGCCACGTGGGCTCGGCGGGCACGAACGGTGCTTCGCTGATCTGTCGCTCCCGGAACGAGGCGTCACACTAGTCAGGTCCGGCACCCCCCGGCGCCACCGCCTGGAAACCGTCCCGACGCTGTCGGAGGCCGACCTCCCCACCGACCCGTCTCGCCCGACCTGCATGGTGCGCCGCGTCCGGTCCACGATGGTGCGCATGGGACCGCCCCGACCCGTCGACCAGGCCACCGGGTCCCACCGGTGAGCGCCCGAGGAGTCCTGGTACGCGTCGCCATCGTGGTGGGCGCGCCCCGGCCGACGGTGTGGGACGAGCTGGAGCGAATCGAGGATCACGTCACCTGGATGCGCGACGCCACCGCCATCCGCTTCGTGGGTGACCGGCGCCGAGGGGTCGGCACCACCTTCGAGTGCGACACCCGAATGGGGCCCATCCGATTGACCGATGTCATGGAGGTGACGGGCTGGGAGCCGGGATCGAGCATGTCGGTCGCCCACAGGGGGCTGGTGGGTGGGACGGGCCAGTTCTCGCTGGACGACGATGCGACGTCGTCCACCCGTGTGCGCTGGGACGAACGGCTCCGCTTCCCGTGGTGGCTGGGAGGCACAATCGGGGCCTTGGCGGCCCGGCCCCTCTTGGCGGGACTGTGGCGGGGCAACCTGCGCCGGCTGCGCGCCCGTATCGAGGGATCCGCTTCGGACCGCGGCCCGTAGGGGCGCCCATGGCAACTCCCGACTGACGGGCGCGTCATGGACGTTCTGTGGGACGCGCCGGCTCGCGACATGACAGGCCGCGAGGTCGCCGATTTGCTACCTCGATGCACGTACCCAACGGTGGCCACGGTCCTCGATCGGCGCTCTCGCAAGGGGTTGGTCCGCCGCGTTGGCGGTGATCGGACGGAACGTTCACGGCCACTGACGACACCCGCGCCGCCCACACCGCCAACACTGGCTCACACCGCCCATGCCGCAGACGCTCAACGCCGCAGGGGACGCCGGCGGTGCGCTCGCGCGGTTCACTGCCACCATGTCCAGCGAGCAGGTGGCCGCTCCGCGCCCGCGCCCGCGCCTGCGCCCGGCTCTGAGGAGGCGGGCGGACATCCCTGCTCAGGCCCGGAGATCGGCCAACAACGCGGGCTGACCCACTAACGTCTCCTGCCGGTGGTGAAGACGACGGCACCCGGGGCTGGCGCAGGCGGCACCATTGCGGGAAAGCGTTCCTCGATCGATCGCATCCAGCGCCTGGAGAAGCTCGAGCGTGAACGCCTCGAAGCGGCCGAGCGCAAGGAAGAGCAGCGACGCCAGACAATCGACGCCGCCAAGCCGTCCGGGGGTCGGCACGATCTGGTGGACCGGATCGAGCACGTCACGCGGTTCCCCATGGCGCTGCTCGGGGTGGCGTGGCTGGTCGTCGCCGTCGTGGTGCTCACCACCGACGTCGACGACTCCGCCTCGACGGGCCTTGTCGGAGCGCTCTTCGTTCTTTGGCTCGTCATGCTGGTCGAGTACGCCATCCGCCTCGTCGTCACACCCGATACGAAGGGGTACCTCCGACGCAGGTGGGTGGAACCGGCGACGGTGGTGCTGCCCGCTTTCCAGGGGTGGCACATCATCGGCATCGAACGGATGTCCCTTCTCGTCCGCGAGAGCGAGCTGCGGCTCGAATTCATCCTGAAGCACCACAGCCTCTTCCGCGTGCTCCTGGCGGTCATCGGGGTCCTCTTCATCGGTGCATGGCTCGTCCTGCTGTTCGAGCAGCACACCAAAGGGAGCAACATCCACACCTACCCCGACGCCCTGTGGTGGGCGATCGTCACGGTCACCACCGTGGGGTACGGGGACCGCTTCCCGGTGAGCGAGGGCGGCCGTATCGTGGCCGTGGTCCTCATGTTGGTCGGCATCGGGCTCATCGGCGTGCTCACCGCCACGGTGGCTTCGGTGTTCATCAAGGAGCACACCGACGACAACAAAGAGGAGCTCAAGAAGAGCCATGCCGATCTCGGCCAGCAACTTGCCGTGATCGGCGATCGGCTGGCTGACGTCGAGCGCAGGCTGGGCGCCACGCCGGCGGAGGTGACGGCGATCGCATCGGCAGCCGGTGCCGAGAGCGACACAGAGACCGAGACCCAGGGGTGATACACATGAAGCGCACCGCACTTGTCGTCGGCCTCACCGTCCTCGTTGCGTTCGTCATCGTCGTTGCGATCTTCTGGACCGATTCGGCCCACTGGTTCCTCCGCTACACCGGCGCCGACGCCGAGTCGGGAACGTGGTACGGGTTCTGGTCGGGGTTCGGGGGCGCCATCCCGGACTTCCTCATCCTGGGCAGCATCATCACCGTGTACCGCCACCACAATTGCCACGTCAAAGGATGCTTGCGGCTGGGGAAGCAGGTCGACGGCACGCCGTACCTGGCGTGCCCCCGGCACCATCCCGCCCATGACGGCGACAAGCGATCGGTGACCGAGGAGATCATCGCCCGGGCCCACAAGGCACACCTCGAACGCTCGGCTTCGTGAGGCAATCGCTCCGTAGCATCTCCCCTGTCGAGTCGGCACACTGGCCGATAGGGTCACGTTCACGACGACCATCAGCGTGGTCCGGGAGCGCTCGTGTCTCCGGATCGCGCCGCGAACGGATCGGAGGTTCGCATGCAGGTCATCCCACCGCAGCCTTCAGCCCAGGGCCCGGCGGAATGGTTCACCGGAGAGGTCTGGATCGACGCCATCGCCCGTGGTCAGGAGCCGGCACGGATCAGTGTCAACGCCGTGCGGTTCAGCCCCGGGGCGCGAACGGCGTGGCATTCGCACCACCTCGGCCAGACCCTCTATGTCACCGACGGACGCGGACGTGTGCAGTCGCGCGGTGATCGCATCGTGGAGATCGGTCCCGGAGACATCGTCTTCACTCCCGACGGCGAGGAGCACTGGCACGGCGCTGCGCCCGACCACGTCATGACACACCTGTCCATGACCGAAGGCGACGCACGATGGGGCGAGCATGTCACGGACCAGGAGTACAACGGCGTCACCCCCTCATGAGGTACGCCCCGATGGGGACACGGTGACCGAGGGGGCGACGGTGCTCCGAGATGTGACCGGCAGTGAGCTCTGACCCGATTCGCACCGGGCCGACTCGGACCTCGACGGGCCGGGACTACGGGCCGGTGGTTGTGAGCGGTATCTCGCCTGCCGGGGAGGACAGCAGGAGAGCGACGGGCCCTGCTGCTCCGGCCGCAGCCGAGAGATGCACGCTCTCGGGCACCGTGCCACCCAGCCACGCAACCAGCGCACCGTGATCTGGAGCCACGACGTCGAGCCGAGCGAACCCGGTGGCGCCATTCGGATGGGTGACGGCACCACGGGCAGGGTGCAGTCGAGGGTCATCCCACGCCATGAACGCACATCGCCACGGCTCGAGCCAGGCGGTGTCGACGCCGACCGAGCGCCAGCGGACGGTCTCACCAGATGGCAGGACCCGGGAACGTCGCTCTGTGGGCAGACCGAGGCGCCCCGCCGTGCGCTCGATGTCCACGGGCTCGACCGACCACCGAGCCAAGCCGGGTCCGCGCCCCGACAAGGCCGTCACGATGGGTCGGCCCTGAGGGGACGCCAGAGCCTCGTCGTGGTCGACGACCGCCAGGAGCTCCAGGTAGTGCCGGCCGAAGGGGATGATGAGGTTGGCCGTGCCTCGACCCGGGTGCCGCCCACCGTCCAAGACGGTGAATCCGAGAGCCTCCATGCGGCTCCGCGCCGCCCCGAGGTCGCTCACGAGCACGATCGCCTGAACGAGCCGATCGCTCATGGTCGAGGCGCTCGATGGTGCGCTCCCACGGCGACCCATGCTCGAGCCGTCAAGCCACGGCGTGCGCCCACTCGACCGTGATGTTGTCGCGGCGCATCATGGCGATGAACCGGGTGATCGAGAGGAAGATCGCCACCGCCGTCAACCCGTATGTGACCACGGACCGCTCGATCACGAATGACCGCAGTGAGGTGGACACGAGCAGCCAGAAGACGAGACCGGCGTTCAGCATCAGGACCGTCCCCCACAACACGGAGATCCGTATGAAGAAGCGTCGCACCAGTGGGCGCGCCAGGATCTGCGGATCGATCGGGCAGAAATCGTGCGCGAAGCGCTGAGTAAAGGGTCGGCCCAGAATGGCGGAACCGAAGAGGACGAGGGAGATCACGAAGGTGCCCGCCGTCGGCTGGGCGAAGTACGCAAAGGCGCTGCCTGTGACGAGGGCGATCGTCGTGCGCAGCGTGAGCAGGATGATCCCGAACCACAGGAGCATCGAGACCCGCTCACCTTTGTACAGACGCCGTCCGAGGGCCAGGTACGACCAGCTGAGTGCCGCGATCAGCGCACCGCGAAATCCCGTCAGGATGAGCACCACATAGAACAGCGCCAGGGGACCGAGAACGCCTTCGACAACGATGGGGATGGCGTGGCGAATGGCGGCACGCGGCACAGGCATCTGGAGCATCGAACCCTCGTGCCCGTCGGTCTGGAGGGTGATCCCGATCTGCTGTACGCGCTCGGCTCTGGGGCCGCTTTTGAGCCGATCCGGCCCCATGTCGTCACCATTCTCTTGCGCTCACAAGTGATCGCGCTGTCAATCGACTCTGTGACCAACGCTACACGTGAACGCTCTCAAAGCCCGACCGACAAGGAAGAGATGCCGCCGCCATGGCCTCCGACCAGGGTCCGGTCCCGCGACATTTCTTCACGTGCGAGATCCATGGCCCGCGATCCGCGCTGTGCCGGCACATCACAGATCCATACAGGTCTTGCTGTGGAGGCCACGTGCGTCACACGAGCCCCATGCCAGGACGGTCCACGGCGCCCACTGGTCGCCGCTACCTGGCTTTGGCTCCCGTCACCAGGCGCTCCCGATCGAACATCGTGGAGACGAACCGTAAGAGAAGAACATCGACCACGAGCAGCCCGCCGACGAATTCGAGCGCGACAGAGAATGTCGGGCTCACCACACCGATCGCCAGCAGGACGATCACAGCCACGGGGGGAAAGCTGGCCAGGGTGCCCAACTGTTGAGCGACGCGCACCTCCGTCGCACGGACCGACACGGCCATGCCGACCACGATGGCCCAGCCGGCCATGAGGGGGGCGAAGAGGAACAATGCGAGGATGATCGGTACGTCATGAAACACGGCCGCGGCGACGACCGAGCTGGCGCCAAGTTCGACGGCGATGAGGAAGAGGGCGAACACCGCGTAGGACAGGACCAACGTGGGG
This sequence comes from Acidimicrobiales bacterium, assembly GCA_049514335.1. Classification (GTDB taxonomy): domain Bacteria; phylum Actinomycetota; class Acidimicrobiia; order Acidimicrobiales; family UBA8190; genus JBEKVE01. Next base: position 7,753 of record JBEKVE010000040.1, on the reverse strand, counting down.
ATCATGACCGACAGCGCCTTGCCCAGTAGGAACTCCTGCTGGCGGATCGGCGTGGTGAGAAGCGGCTCGAGTGTTCCCTGCTCGCGCTCGCCGGCCACGGTGTACGCGGCGAGCGTGCTCGGCATGATGGTCGGGATCAGCAGGAGATAGAGGATGGGGAGGATGAGGCTCTTCTGCAATGCCGCGCCCGATCCGGACGGGGTCGCCAGGAAGATGGTGACCACGGGTTCGACGAGAAAGAGCAGTGGAAAGACGATCATGGTCACGACGATGGCTCGTTTGCGCCGATAGTCCTGCAGCTCTTTGCGCACGACGGCGCCCACGCGTGTGGCGTCGAGACCCATCATGACTTTTGGGCCTCGACGTCTTCGGCGATCAGCTCCAGGTACACGTCCTCGAGCGAGTACTGCGTCTCACCGATGGTGAGGACATCTGCTCCGGCATCGACGAGGCCCCGGACCACCGCAGGTGCGGCCGCCCTCGGGTCCGAAACCGAGAGCACGTAGGAAGCGGGGCCTTCGCTTCGCCAGCTCTCGACGCCCTTGCTCGGGGTGAAGACCTCCTCGGGGCTCTTCACCGGCTCGACGGTGGTCACGAAGAGCGATTTCTTGAAGAGCTGCTCCCGCAGCCCCGCCGGCGTTCCGACCGTGCGAAGCGTGGTGTTCAAGATGGCCACCCGGTCGCAGAGCTTCTCGGCCTCGTCGAGCCGGTGCGTGGTGAGGAAGATCGTCACTCCTTGCTGGCGGAGCCCGAGGATCAGCTCGTGGACCTCGCGTGCCGCCACAGGGTCGAGGCCCGACGTCGGTTCGTCGAGGAACATGACGGCTGGATCGCTCAGCAGTGTCCTGGCCATTCCGACGCGCTGGCGGAGCCCCTTGGAGAGCCCACCGCACAGATCGTCGGCCCGGTTGCCCAGGTTGACGGCCTCGAGTGCCTTTTCGATCCTCGGCCCGGGTTTATGAAGCCCGTACAGCCCGGCGAAGTATTCCAGATTCTCGGTCACGGTCAGCCGCAGATAGAGACCGGGTGCCTCGGGCATGATGGCGATGTGCTGGCGGATCTCCACCTCGTTCTCGGCAGCGAGCGGGATGCCGGCCACCGTGGCCGAGCCAGAGGTCGGCGCGATCAGCGTGCCAAGCGTGCGGACGGTCGTGGTCTTGCCGGCGCCGTTCGGACCCAGGAACCCGAAGACCTCCCCGTAGGCAACTTTGAACGACACCTCGGAGAACGCGGTCCGGTGACCGAAGCGCTTGGTCAGCTCGCGCACTGCGAGGGCAGAAGGCCCTCCTTCGCCGTCGACGCTCGGTGCGCTCGTGATCTCCCTGACGTCGGTCAGTCTCCTGACGCCGGCCGGTGGCAGTGCCGCGCCCCCCGTTCGCAAGCCGTTCCCGCTGCCCGGCTCGACGGTGTCCACAGTGTCGTCAGGCGAGAGACTGATCCAGAGGTCGTGCTTGAACAGGCTGCCTACCAGCAAGAAGATCGATCGCTGCACGATGAAGGGGTGACGGGGGCGTCGCCGGCACGAGAGCCCGATGACCTGTCCCTCCGAAACGACGACGGACTGCTCCGGGCTGCGGAGAAAGCGCATCGACTTCACCTGGACGGCGTGACGTCCTGCTTCGAGCGGTAGGTCGACGGTCTCGTTGTTGGGGACAGAGCCGACGACGCTCCCGTCGACGAGCACCTGCCACGCCCGCCCGCTCGGAGAGCTGCCCGATCCCCCGCCCCGGCGTGTGAGCCTCATGGTCGCCACCGCAGTCACGCAGCTGGGCGCTGTTCCAGTTGGCCCGCCCTACCCACAATGATCACGGTTCGCTCCCGGATTGAAGTCAGTGTACACCCGTCGACATTCGGCCCCGTCGACCGACAAACGCATGGCGCCCGATCACTCGCAGCATGCGTCTACGCTCATTCGAAGTACGGGGAGATGCCGTGGAGGTCGGGGAAGCAGTTCGTGACGAGATGCTGGATCTCGCTGATCGACTCGCCGACCCGGACGACGCGCACTGGAACGCTCCATCGTTGTGCTCGCAGTGGCGCGTCAGAGACGTCCTCGCTCACGTGAGCGGAGGGCGCGTTTGGCATGACTGCGATCCTCACCGGGATGCTCCGCCACGGATTCAACTACAACCGGTGGGTGGCTGCTGATGGCACAGCGCGCGGTCAGCAGGACCCAGCGGTGATTCTGGCGTCCCTTCGGAGCGCCGCCGCCAATCGCACATCGCAGTCCGGAGCGCGTCACCTCTCGCTCGGTAGCTGGTCGCTACGTGCTCGGTCTGTCGTCAGTGCGCCCGTCGAGACCAACAAGACGGTGATGAGCGCCGTGAGGACGGGAAGGGCGATGAGCGCATCCCGAAGGGAGCTGATGGCCGCGATCTGACCGATGAGGACCGGGCCGGCAACGAATCCGACCCAGCCAATGCCCGAGACCAGGGCCACTCCCCGCCCGGGGTTCTCTGAGGCCAAACGGCCGACTGTGCTGTAGGTCGTCGGGATGACGAGGGCACAACCGATTCCGAGGCAGGCGAAGGCGACGAGCATGACCCCCGCGTCGTTGACGACCAGCCCGGCGGCAAACCCCAGTGTGGCGAGGGCGGTGAGGGCAGGCAGGACACGCTCGTTCGGCCAGCGGGCGACAAGCCGGCTGCCGGCGAACCGGGTCACGACCATGGCGAGCGAGTAGAGGGTGTAGGCCAGCCCCACGATCACCCCCGTGGCGTGGAACGACGAGCGCAGGTACACGGCCGACCAGTCGGCTGCGGCCCCCTCGCAAAGCATGTCGGCCAGAGCCACGACGCAGAGGACCAGCAAGGCTGTCGTCCACCAGCGACGAACGGGAGCCGGTCGAGCGGCGGCGACGGACCCCGGAGGAAGGTCGTGGCGATCCCCGGGCAGCAGCCGTCTGGTGAGGACGCCGAGCACTACGAGCGAGACCGTGCCCAGGACCAGGAGCTGGCCGGCGAGCGGCACGCCGAGCGCCACGGCCACGGTTCCGAGGAGGGCGCCGGCCAGTGCGCCGAGGCTCCATGAGCCATGGAACATGGGCATGACGGGACGCCGTTCGGCCCCTTCGGCGGCGACGCCTTGCGTGTTCATGGCCACTTCCACGGTGCCCTGGAAGATCCCCCAAAACATGTAGACGATCACGAAGGCGACGAGGCTCCCCGTCACCCCGAGAAGCGCCGGGACGAGGCAATACCCGATCATCGCGACGCGCAGGACCCGTCGGCTGCCGAGGCGGGGGACGAGATAGCCGGCGCCCGACATGGCCAGGATCGATCCGACCGGCGCTCCCAACAGGGCGATGCCGAGCAGTCCGAGGCCGAGGCCGAGGTTCGCCTTCACCTGGGGAATGTGAGCGACCCACGATGCAAAGAGGAGGCCGTGCACGAAGAACACGGCAGCCACCGCGGGAACGGCGCTGGCCCGCTCGGTCGTTTTCGGGATGGATGGGACTGGCGATGTCACCGTCGAGAGCCGAATCAGGCCAGTCGGACATCCACACCGAGACCGACGAGCTCCTCCACGAGACGCAGGTCGGCTTCGCTGTCGGTCACCAAGATGTCGACTTTCTGGATGTCACAGACCTGGTCGAAGGCGACGAGCCCGAGCTTGGTGGAGTCCGCCACAGCGATCACCCGCCGGGAGGCCTCAAGCGCGGCCCGCTTGATTTCCGCCTCCTCCATCAGATGGGCTGTGACCCCAGCCTCGGGGTCGATCCCGCACGGACTCAGGATGAAGGTGTCGAAGCGCAGGTCCGAGAAGCTGCGACGTGACAGCCCGCCGATGAGCGAGAGCTCTCCGGGTCGTACTTCGCCGCCGGGGAGCAGGAGCCGCACCCCGGGTGAGTCGTGCAGCTCGAAGACGGGCCGAAGTGCCAGTGGCATGACCGTGAGGCGCCTTCCCGTCAGCGCACGCGCCAGCTCGAGGGCGGTGGTGCCGCCGTCGATGACGACGGTCTCGCCGTCGTCGAGGAGTCCGGCGCACGCCGAGCCGATCCGGGCTTTCTCCTCGGCACGGCTGAAGGCTCGCATGGAGTAGGGGGCCTCTTCCGCGGTGCCCCGGGCACGGGTGGCGCCTCCGTGGACACGACGGAGGATGCCGTCGCGTTCGAGGGCCTCGAGGTCCCGGCGCACGGTCATCTCCGAGCAGCCCAGGTCGAGGGCCAAGGCCGCGACCTGCACCTCCTCGCGCTCCCTCAGCGCCTCCACGATCTGACGGCGACGCCGCATCCCGTTCACGGGCTCAAATATAACAAGCTTTCTGTGTGTATACACATAAATGCTGTTACTTTCGGTATGGTGACGGCCCGAGCCGCGCCGTCCTCAGCCGGCGGTGGTGGCATGCGCCTGGGAGCCGGGAAAGAGCTGATGACCGCGGTGGAGCGGACCGAGCGTGGAGCGATCGATGTCGTCGTCTTTGACGTCGGCGGTGTGCTGGTCGACTGGGACCCGCGACACCTCTATCGCAAGATCTTCTCGGACGCTGATCGTATGGAGTCGTTCCTCGGTGAGGTGTGTACCCCCTCCTGGCACGCGCAACACGACCTCGGCGTTCCCCTCAGTTCGTCCATCCCGGCGCTGGTCAGCGCGTTCCCGGAGTGGTCCGAGGAGATCCACGCCTGGGAAGACCGCTTCGAGGAGATGTGGAACGGGCCCGTTCCCGGCAGCGTCGAGGTCTTCGCCGCCCTCCGAGCATCCAACAGCCGGGTGCCGATCTACGCCGCCACCAACTGGGGCTCCGACAACTGGAGAATCGCCAAGACCCTGTTCCCGTTCCTTCACTGGTTCGACGGCGAAGTCGTCTCCGGAGACGTCCAGCTCCTCAAACCCGACCCACGCTTCTTCGACCTGCTCGTGCGACGCTTCAACCTGACGCCGTCGTCGACCCTTTACGTCGACGACAACCCTGAGAACGTCAGGGCCGCGTCCCAGAAGGGCCTCGTCGCCCGTCATTTCACGAGTCCCGAACGACTTGCCAGCCTGCTCGAGGATCTGGGGCTCATCCCCTAGCCGGCCTTGCGTCTGTCAAACACCCAGGGAGAGCCAGACTCGTGCGTCACTCGCCATCACCCGCGCGCGTGTCGGGGAATCCTCCAGGGATTCCCCGACACGGTTCGGGCGATCAGTGCAGGGCCGGCTCCAGGTGCTCCGTCTCCAGGTGCTCCGTCTCCGACAGATCCACCGCCGGAGCGGCCGTTCCCCGGGAGGCGGCCCGCTCGGTCCCGATGTCGAGCACGAGCAGGCTCAGGTTCGACACGACCGCCGCACCGATGATCGTCGTGATCAACGCCATGAGCCCGCTCGTCGCGTGGAAACCGAGTGCGGCTCCGACCACCGCACCGACACCCGCGGCACCGATGCCCTTGGCCCGCATCGCCTTCTGCGTGTCGGTGCGGACCCAGCCGGCGTAGACCCCGAGCCAGATCGGCACGGCGACCGAGACCACTGCCAGCAGCTGGTCGGGGAGCGCCCGACTCGGCCAGAACCGTAGTACCAACACTTCGCCGAGGAACCATCCGCCCAGTCCGAAGACGATCGGACCGGCCGAACGGATCCATGCGCCCGTCTTGCGGCCGGTACCGCCTCGGCGGCGGATCCGGATCGCCAACACCACGAGCCAGATCACTGCCAACAAGGCGAGGCCGATCATGAACCCAAGGATGTCCTTGGCAATCTTGGCCTGCGATTGCGGTGGCGTGAAGCTGACCACGTTCGGGGTGTAGCGGGACGTGTCGACCTTGCCGGTGGCGTAGAACGTGGTCAGCAGCTGCGTACTGGCGCTCGGCTCGTAGGCGTCGAAGTCGTCCACGTGCCCGAGCCCGGACAGGATGACCTGATGCCCCTGGGAAAGGTGCGGCAACAGCTCCTTCGTGGCGTTCTGGGCCGGCGTCTCGAAGTCGAGCGTCCCGCCGATGAGCAGCGTCGGGATGTTCGAATTCTGCACGCTGGTGTACTGGTTCTCGCCCGGGTTGGCCGGCCAGGCGCGAGCCATGCCTCCTGCCCCCCACAAGAACTCCCCGAGGGGATTGCCGATGATCGAGCCCCGGTCCGCGCCGGAGCTGAAGTAGCGCTTGACGGGCTGCGCGTCGGCCATCCCGATGCTTGCCAACTCGCCCCAGGCGAACGACTGGGGGAGGACGACACCGGACAGCCACGACAGCAGCCACAGGCCGCTCGGATCGCCGTGCGCGGCGGAGATCCACGAGTTGAGGGTCAGCGGCCCGGACAGTATCGAACCGCTGTTCGAGTTCGCCTCCGTGAGCCCGAGGAACGTCCCCACCAGGACGTTGCCCGGCTTGATCGGCAGGGAGAGCCAACTGCTCGGCATGTCGGCCGCCGTGTGCTTCATGCTGGCGGCCAGGTTGGCGGTGCGGGCGCGGCAGGCAGCCTGCTGCGCGCACAGCGCCGAATAGTGCTCGATCCCCTGATCGATCTCGGCTCCGCTGTAGATGAAGTTCCCGGGCGGGTTGACCCCGATCATCACCGAGCGGTCGACACTGTTCGGGTACCGCCACTGGTAGATCATCCCCAGACGGGTCCCGGCGCTCTCGCTGAGCAGGTCGATGCGCTTGTAGCCGAGCGCCACGCGAGCGGCCTCGATGTCGTCGGCCTGCTGCGCCAGCGTGTAGCCGGCGAGGTCGACGCCGCTTCGCTCAAGGCGCTTTGCGCAGGAGGCGAAGGCCTGGGAGTACGCACGCAGCGACGCTTTGCCCAGGTAGTCTGCGGAGTTCTCCAGCGCCGCCGTCACCTCGGGACAGTTCAGCACCGACGAGCCGTCGACCCCGCGGTAGCCGACCATGACGACATCGTGCTGGGCGGTCAGGCGGCTCGCTTGGGGGAACGTCATGTTGGTTATACCCGGGCCGCCGTTGAGATGGAAGATCGGCGCCAGCGGGTGCGATGAGCGAGCCAGGATCCGGGTCACCGGCAGCGCGATCAGCCGCGACGTCGAGCTCGCTCGGTTCTCTGGCACGACCAACGTGCCGCAGTCCGCGGGCATCGCACCCTTTTCGGTCGCGTACGTGCACGCGTGCATGGTCAGGTCACCGGCCTTGGCTCCGGCGCCCACCGAGACCGCGGCGTCGCCGGGTGCGAACCGGAGGTAGGTCAGGCCGAGCAACATTGCCCCGATGACCACCAGGGCAACGATCCGACTGGGGTTGTAGATCCGCTTTGCCTTCATGGCGATGCCTTCCCTCGGTCCTTCGGAACCCGCGGTGAATCCCACCGCGTTGGTCTTGCCGTAGCGCTTGGTGTGGTGGTTTGCCTCGATCATTTGTCGGTCCTTCCTGGGATGAGGTACGTCCGGATTGAAGTTGGATGCGAATTCGGCCTCATGAGGCAATCGCATGCTCCAAGGGAGTGACCGAGGGTGAGATCTCAGACACCGTGTTGCGCTGATCACGCCACAGCGAGGCTCCGAGCCCGATGAGGGCGACACCGACCGGAACTGCCATCGGCCGGTTGAACGACTGCGGCAGCCACTTAAGGGCGACGGTCGACAGAGCACCCACGGCGAGAAGGGCAGCAGCCCACCGAGACAGGATGCGGGCCCGGAACATGGCGATGCCGAATAAGAGGCCGCCGACCATGTAGCCGAGACCGGCGAGGGCGAAGAGGGTCTCGAGCCCGCCGATGCTGTGGGTGGGTGTGCCGCCGAAGGAAGCCACCACGACGTTGTTCACGTAGCCGGGCGAGGAGTGGGCCAGCCCGGGCAGGACGAATGCGCCGATGCACTCCGTGGCGAGCAT
>JBEKVE010000039.1:0-19354 GCA_049514335.1 Acidimicrobiales bacterium | reverse complement strand
CGAAGAAGGTCCCGGTGCTCACCGCCACCACCCGCCGCATACCGAGCGCCTCGGCCGCGTCCAGTACGTGGCTCGTCCCGCCGACGTTCACGGCCTCGAAGTCGGGGAGGTGCTGGCTCGCCCCCCCGAGCAGCGCGGCGCAGTGGACGGCCGAATCAGCCCCGGTGGCGGCGCGACGGACGTCGGCTGCGTCGGTGATGTCGCCCGCCACGACCTCGACCCCGAGGGCCACGAGGGGCGCGACATCGGCAGAGGACCGGGCGAGGGCCCGCACCGTGTCGCCGCGCTCCACCAGGAGCCTGCACACGTTGGCACCGGCCAGCCCCGTGGCCCCGGTGACGAGGACGGTCTCGCTCACAGCGGCCCCTGCTCGGCATCCCCCTGGAAGACGGCATCGACCTGGGTGCGGTCGTAGGCGATCACCGGCGGGCTCGTGCCGAACACGTCCAAGGTGTGGATGAAGCGGTGCAGGCCCATGGTGCTCGCACAGGTGAAGCCGAGCTCCACGATCTGGGCGGCGGTGAAGACCTTTCCGAGCCTCCGGTAGACGTCGTCGTCGATGGCGTGATGGTCCGCCGACAGCAGATCGAGGAACTCCACCGCCATGCGCTCCTGCTCGGTGAGCTGCGAGCCGCCGGGGGCGACGAGGCAGGCGACGTCCTCGTCGGTGATCGAGTCGTGCTTGCGCGACTGCATGCAGGGCTGGCACTCCCCCAGCTGCGCGCTGCGGATCCGGATGAGCTCGACGATCCGCCCGCCGAGGAGGCTCTGCTTGCCCATGACGGCGCGCGCCGCATTGGTCATCATGATCTGGGCCGTCTTGTAGGCGAAGATCTGGAGCGGGACCGGCGTGGCGTAGGTGCCGTCCGCCACGCCCTCCTCGATGATGCGGCGCGGCTCCTCGGCCAGCTCGTCCAAGGGGATCGGTTCTATCCTGGGCATGCGTACCTACTCTCGGGAAGTGCGGCGAACCGGCGGCATCTGTGCCGGGCGCCGTCCCTCGAACCTATAAGGCGGGTGATGACGTGTCCATGGACCCTTCATCGGTGCTGCTCACCGATCGGGTGGCGGTGGTGACCGGTGGCGGGGCGGGGATCGGCCGCGGCATCGCCCGCGGCCTCACCGCCTTTGGGGCCTCGGTGGCGATCTGGGAGCGCGACGCCGAGAGCGCCGCGTCGGCGGCGGCCGAGATCGGCTGCCTGGGCCTCACCACCGACGTGCGCAACGCAGCCGAGGTCGACGCGGCGCTGGCGCGGACGCAGTCGGACCTCGGGCCCGTGACCATCCTGGTCAACAACGCCGGTGGCGTGTTCTCGGCGCCGTTCCTCGACACCTCGGAGAACGGGTGGGACGCGCTGTACCGGGCGAACCTCAAGCACGTCATGCTGTGCACCCAGCGCGTGGCACGGAGCATGGTCGAACGGGGATCGGGGGGGAGCATCATGAGCATCACCTCGATCGAAGGGGTCCGGGCCGCACCGGGCTACGCCGCCTACGCCGCGGCCAAAGCGGGGGTCATCAATTTCACCAAGACGATCGCCCTCGAGCTGGCCCCGTACGGCATCCGGGTGAACGCCCTGGCCCCCGACATCACGTTGACCGAGGGCATGGCGTCAGTGGCGCCGCCCGGTGCGGAGCGGGGCTTCGGTCTCACCGTCCCCATGGGGCGACCCGGCCACGTCGACGAGATGGCCGGCGCGGCGGTGTTCCTGGCCGGCTCGATGTCGAGCTACATCACGGGCCAGACCATCCACGTCGACGGCGGGACCCAGGCGTCGAGCGGCTGGTACCACCACCCCCGCACCGGCTCGTACGTGCTCGGCCCCTCCGACGACGCGCCGGTCGACGCCGGCGACCGGAACCCCTGACGGAGCGTCCCCGGGAGCAGGTGCGCCCTCAGGCCTGGGGATCGGCGCCCATGAAGGGGGCGTCGCCGAAGGCGAACACGCCGTTGTCCGCCCCCACCAGCCAGTAGCCCTCGCCGTTCTGGGTGGCCTCGATGCCGTCGATGGGGGCGTTCAGCCGCCGGCCCGACTCCGACCCGTAGAACCCGGCGTCGCCGAAGCAGAACACGCCGCCGTCGGAGGCCACGAGCCAGTAGCCCGAGCCGCCCGGCGTCGCCGCCATCCCCACCACGGGGGCGTCGAGACGGTGGCCCCCCTCGGATCCGTGGAAGGCGGCGTCACCGAAGGCGAACACGCCGCCGTCGGCGGCCACGAGCCAGTAGCCCGAGCCGTCGGGGGTGGCCGCCATCCCCACCACGGGGGCGTCGAGACGGTGGCCCCCCTCGGATCCGTGGAAGGCGGCGTCACCGAAGGCGAACACGCCGCCGTCGGCGGCCACGAGCCAGTACCCGTCGCCGTCGGGGGTGGCCGCCATCCCCACGATGGGGGCGACGAGCGGGCGTCCGGTCAGGGTCCCGTAGAGATGGGCGGCGCCAAAGGCCGACACGTCGCCGTCCGGCCACGCCACCCAGTACCCGTCGCCGTCGGGGGTGACGGCCATGCGCCGGGAGTTGAGGCTGCTCGGTCGGACCGTCACATCGAGCGTCTCGTGCGACTGTTGCCCGCGGGCGTCGGTGATGGTCACGGTGACCTGGAACTGCCCGGCGTCGTCGGGGACGCCGCTCAGCATCCCGCCGGGCGAGAGCCCCACACCGGCCGGAAGCGATCCACCGGACACGGTGAAGTCGTAGGGGCCGGTGCCCCCGTCCACGGTGAGCTGCTCGCCCACCGGGGCACCGACGTCGGCGGCGATCGGGCCGGTCCCGACGGGCGTCGGCACGGCGGCGATGACGAGCGATTCGGGCTGTGTGGCCGTGTCGTGCACGGTGTCGGTCACGACCAGCGTGAACTGGGCAGGACCGCCCGTGGCAGGGACGCCGGTGACCTCGCCCGTGCCGGCGTCGATGCTGAGGCCGGGGGGCAGCGACCCGTTGGTCACGGACCAGGTATAGGGACCGGTGCCGTCGAGCACGGTGGGCGTGGCGTCGTAGGCCACCCCGACCTCGCCGCCGGGCAGCGCGGCGGAGGTGATGACCGGAAGGTCGGCGATGAAGACGGTCTCGGACCGCGTGGCCGTCTGCGCCTCGGCGTCGGTGACCATCACGGTGAACGACGCGCTCCCGCCGGTGGTGGGCGTGCCGGTGATCGCACCGGTGGAGGCGTCGATCGACAGCCCGCCGGGGAGCGAACCGCTGCTCACCGACCACGTGAAGGGCCCCGTGCCCCCCGACACCGACGGGGTGGCCTCGTAGGCGACATCGAGCTCACCGTCGCCCAGTGCCGCCGAGCCGATCTGGGGATCTGCGACCACGGCGAGCGACTCGGACTGCGTGGCCACGTCGCCGAAGGTGTCCTCGGCCACCAGGTCGAAGCTGGACGTGGCGCTCGTGATGGGTGTGCCGGTGATCGCACCGGTGGAGGCGTCGATCGACAGCCCGGCGGGAAGCGACCCGTTGCTCACCGACCACGTGAAGGGTCCCGTGCCCCCCGACACCGCCGGGGTGACGTCGTAGGCGGCCCCGACCTCCCCCGCCACCAGGGTGGGCGAGATGACAGAGGGGCTGGCGACGACGTCAACGGACTCGGCCTGCGTCGCCGAGCCACCCAGCGAGTCGTCGACGACGAGGTCGAAGGTCGAGGTGCCGCTGGTGGTGGGGGTGCCGGTGACCGCCCCCGTGGCGGTGTCGAGCGACAGCCCGCTCGGGAGCGACCCGTTGCTCACCGACCAGGTGAAGGGGCCCGTGCCCCCCGACACCGCCGGGGTGACGTCGTAGGCGGCCCCGACCTCGCCCCCGGGCAGGGCGGCCGAGGTGATGCTCGGGCCCTCGGGGGTGACCGGGCTCGACGGGGCGCTCAAGGGGCCGGTGCCGCTCCCGTTCACGGCTGCCACCTCGAACGTGTAGGCGGTGCCGTTGGTCAGGCCGGTCACCGTGGCCGTCGTCGCCGTCGACGTGGCCCGGTTGAACTGGGTGTACGAGCCTCCCGACGAATACCACACCACGTAATTGCTGATGGCGCTGGCCCCCGTGCTCCCCGGGGTCCAGGACACCACCACGCTGCCGTCGCCGGGGTTCCCCGTGACGCGCGACACGGGGCCCGGGTCGACCGAGGGCGTCACCGCCAGGCGGGGGGTCGAGCGCCCGCTCCATCCTCCGGCGTTCTCCGACTGGATGGAGATGTAGTACGTGGTGTTGTTCGAAAGGCCGGTGATGGTGCACGACGTCGTGTCACCGACGGTCAGGTTCGTGGTCGAGGTGCAGGTCCCGTCCTGGGTCCCCCCCGTCAGGCTGCTGAACGCCGTGGCCTGGGCTTCGGTGATAGCCGAGCCCCCGTTACCGGGGACCGTCCAGCTCACCACGGCCTGGCCGCTCTCGCCGTTGGCGGTGACCGTGGTGGCGTCCACGGGATCGGGGTAGGTGTAGGGCGTACCCGTCTCGCTGTTGGACTTGGTGCCGGGACCCGCCGCGCTCACGGCACGGACGGTGATGGTGTAGCTCGTGCCGTCGACGAGACCGTCGATGATCAGCGGGGACGTCGTCCCGCTCGCGTCGAGCCATGTGGTGCCGCCGTCGAGCGAGTACTGGTACGAGCTGATGGGGTCGCCACCTGCGCCGCCGGCCGTGAACGACAACGACAGGTACGAGTCGCCCGAGCTGACACCGGTCAAGGTCGGCGCGCCGGGGCGAGCGATGGGCGTGACGGCCTGGAGCGGGTTGGAGGAGATGCTCGAACCCATGGCGTTGGTCGCCACGACCCCGATGTAGTACGTGGTGCCGTTGGTGAGCCCCGTCACGGTGCACCCCAACGTGGCGGTGGTGCAGGGCGTGCCGACTGTCGTGGTACCGGAGGCCGAGGTGTAGGCGGTGGCGGTGTAGCCCGTGACGGTCGACCCGCCGTCGGACTCCGGCGCCGTCCACGACACGTCGGCGGACGCCGAGTCGCTCGTGGCGACGATGGCGGTCGGAGAGCCCGGGGTGGTGGCCGGCACGGCATCAGCCGGTGTCGACGCCGTGCCCGGTCCGATGGCGTTGTCGGCGCGCACCGACACGCTGTAGCTCGTGCCGTTCACGAGCCCGGGGATGGTGAAGGTCGAGCTGGTGGTGCCGGTGGACACGAAGGGTCCGGCGTCGAGCGAGTAGTCGATGCCCGTGACGGGGGATCCCCCGTTGTCGGTGATCGTCGCCTGCACCGTGATGGCACCGTCTCCCGCCACGAGGTTCACGCCGGGGGCGGCGGGGGCCGTCGCCGGGGCCACCTCGATCGGGGACGACGCCAGCGACACGCCGATGGCGTTGACGGCACGGATCTCCACCGGGTACTGGGTGCCGTTCGCCACGGGCGTCGACCCGTTGGTGGACAGGGCCGTGATGACCAGGGGATCGGCCGTCGACCCCGCACCGAACCAGGTGACGCCGGCATCGGTCGAGTACTGGTAGGTGACGACAGGGCTTCCGCCGGTCGAGGGTTCGGAGTACGACACCGAGATCGTGGCGTTGCCACGCGTGGTGCCGGTGATGGCGGGCTGGCCGGGGACCGTGGCGGGCGTGCCCGACACCGACGCCGAGGGCGGGGACGCGCCGTCGATGTTGAGCGCCCGCACCGAGACGGGGTAGCTCGTGCCGTTGGTGAGGCCGGTGATGATGAAGGCCGACGACAGCGAGCCCGTGGTCGTCCACGTCGTCCCGTCGGTGGAGTACTGGTACGACGTGATGGTCGAGCCGCCGTTCGGACCCGGCGTGAACGTCACCCCGAGGGCGCCGTTGTCGGCCGTGACCGTGGTGACGGTGGGCGCCCCGGGAACGGTGACGGGGATACCGGCCGCCACTGCCGACCCGGGGCCGCTGCCCGCAGCGTTGAGGGCGCGGATCTCGACGTCGTAGGTGGTGCCGTTGGTGAGAGCCGTCGCCCCGTCGCTCGACAGCGCCGAGATGGTCATGGTCAGAGACGTCGCCGCTGCCCCGTCGGTCCGGGCGTGCCAGGTGGCGCCGGCATCGGTGGAGTACGCATACCCGGTGACCGCCGAGCCACCGTCGCTGGCCGGCGCGCTGAAGGAGACCGTGAGCGTCTGGTCGGCGGGGACCATCCCCGCCGACCCGGTGGTGATGGTGGGGGCGTCGGGAGTCGTGCAGGGCGTCCCCGACACCACGTTGGAGCCGCTTCCGACCCCGACGGCGTTGACGGCGCGCACGGCGACGCCGTAGGCGGTGCCGTTGGTGAGCGCCGTCGATCCGTCGGCCGACGACGCTGCGATCTCACAGGTCTCCGACGAGCCGCCCGAGCTCTGGCACGGCGTGCCGGCGGAGCTCTCGGAGTACCACGTGGTCCCTCCGTCGGTCGACCACTCGTAGTCGGTGATGGGCGAGCCACCGCTCGACGGGGGCGCGAAGTTCACTTGGAGGGCCTGGTTCTGGGCCACGACGGACGACAGGACAGGGGCAGACGGCGCCGAGGGCGTCGTGAATGAGGCGCTGGCCGGCGCTCCGTAACCGCTCACGTTGTCGGCCTCGAGCTCGAAGCTGAACGTCGTGGCGTTGGCCAGCCCGCTCACCGCCAGGGGGCTGGTCGCAGACGCCGTGGTCCAGCTCGTCCCGCCGTTGGTGCTGTAGCGGTAGCCGGTGAGGGTGCTGCCTCCGGTGCTCCCTGGCGTGAAGGCGATCGAGGCCGAGCCGGGGCCGACGTCCACCGAGGTGATGGTGGGCGCTCCGGGGAGCGCCACGGGGGTCTGGCTCATCGAGTTCGAGGGTTCGCCCGTGCCGCTGCTGTTCGTGCCCTCGATCTCCACCGAGTACGTGGTGCCGTCGGTGAGCCCGGAGACGGTGAGCGGGCTCGACGTCGCCGCGCTGGCGTACCAGGGGCCGCTCCCGTCGAGCTGGTAGAGGTAGCCGGTGATCGGCGTGCTGCTCGTCGGCGCCGTGAAGCCCACCTGCAGCGATCCGTCCCCAGGGACGATCGAGGTGATCGTGGGTGTACCGGGGGGTCCGGACGGCGTGAGCGTGCCCGTGGGGGACGACAGCGGCCCGTCGCCGACGGCATTGACCGCCTCGACCTCGAAGATGTAGCCGGTGCCGTTCTGCAACCCCGACACGGTGGCCGACGTCGATGTCGAGGCGGTGTCGTCGGTGCTCCAGTCCGCACCCCCGTCGCTCGAGTACTGCACCACGTAGTCGGTGATGGGCGACGAACCGGCGCTCGGCGCGCTCCACTGCACGGTGACGCTGCTGTTGCCGGGCGTCCCGGTCACCGCGGTCGGGGCAGCGGGCACGCCGGTGGCGTAGGTGATGACGACGGAGCCGTCGAACTGCGATCCTGGATCGGCAAAGGCGTTGGACGACGTCGGCCTTCCGGTGTTGGTGTCGGCGTAGTAGGCGTAGATGGCGCTCAGTCCGGCGAACCCGGTGGTCGAGTTCTCGCCGGGGCTGGCACCCTGGCCGTACCACTCGTCGGAGCTCCCGGACCCGAACTCGTCGTTGCCGGCCGCACCCCCGGCCGCTCCCCCACCGCCGCCGGCACCGCCACCGCCGTCGCAGCCGGCCTCGCTGTTGGGAGCTCCGGTGTTGAAGAACTGGTCGGCATTGTTCCCTGTGGTGTCGCCACCGCACATCGTGAACACGGCGATGCCGGCTTGGCCCTGGGTGGGATCGGTCGGAAGGGGCGAGGGACTCTGGATGGTGTTCTGCGAGGTGCAGCTCGAGGTGCAGCCCGCCGGGATGCCGTAGGTGACCGGGGTGGGAGCGGTCTGCGCCACGTACGACGCCAGGCCGATCTGGCCCCGCACCAGGGAGTACTGGCCCGAACCTCCGTCACCACCACCGCCACCGGCCACGATGGTGCCGACGCTCGTGGGTGCGCTCTGTGAACTGCCCACCTCGACCACGCTGGCAGCACCCCCGGCGCCGCCGTACCCCGAGCACCCGTTGTACCCCGGCGCGCCGCCCGGCCCGCCGTCGTACTGGGTCAGGGGGTTGGCGCCTCCCACCGCGTCGTGGGCGTCGACCGGCGACTGCTCGTCGGCGCCGCCGGTGCACGCCGTGGTGAAGGGCTCGTCGGCGCCGGAGCCGACGCCGATCGTCAGGTAGTCGCCAGGCGTCACCGCGATGGTGCCCGACACCTGACCCTGGTAGCCGCCCGCCGGCGGGTTGCCCGACGCGTCGGCGCCACCCCATCCGCCTTGACCGCCGGTGGCGGTGATCGTGAGCGACGTGACATCGGCGGGGACCGTGAAGTTCTGCAGCGTGTCGCTGTCGAATCCGAAGGTCTGCGTAACCGTCGTCGGCGTGCTCGCCGCCGCGGGGGTGGCCGGGCCCACCAACGCCGTCGCCCCCAGCACGGCCGAGACGAGGCACAGCGCCCCGAGCGACGTTCTCGAGATCTTGTGGAACCTATCGATGCAGCGGCGCGCTGCTGTTGCCTGTTCCGGCCCGCGCCGCTCCGCCCGTGCACCGTCGCCGTACGCCATTCCCGGGTCATCGGCGGTCCGATGAAACTCTTGAGTCCGAGAGACACCGACTTGACCTGGGCTTTTGCTCCACAGCTGGCAGAACACCTGCACAGAGGGTGAAAACACCGGAGCGAGCCGCCATGAGTCGGGCGACCCATATTTGCACCCCCGTTACCACAGTGTCATTGCAGCTGGAATGAGGAGCGCGCCCTATTTCCGCGCCGTGGGACGGTGCATGCGTTGCCTCGCCGGGCGAACCGCCGGCGGTGTCACCCCGGCGCCACGACCACCCGGTTGGTCCGGGCGACGGTCTCGAACCACGCTGCGCTCGGCTTGGGGCGGCGCTCGAATGTCTCGTGGTCGACGCTGTAGAGGCCGAACGTCGGTCTGTAGCCGTGGCTCCACTCGAAGTTGTCGAGCAGGCTCCACACGAAATACCCACGGATGTCGACACCGTCGTCGAGGCAGCGCCGCACACCGTGCAGGGCCCGCGACAGATAGTCGATGCGCTCGTCGTCGTCGTCGGTGGCGATCCCGCTCTCGGTCACGAGCACCGGCAAGCCGCTCAGCGCGGCGGCCCGCCGAGCACAGTGCTCCACGGCCTGGGGCCAGTACTCGTAGCCCATCAGGGTGGTCCGCAGCGCAGGGTCGTTGGGGGCCTCACCCTCGGGACCGAAGTGGGTGCGGGTATAGCACTGCACCCCGATGAAGTCGTCTCCTTCGGTGGCCCGTAGGAAGCGGTCCTCGAGGATCTCCTGCGCCGCCTCGAGCACGGTCTCGCCGCCCGGTTCCGCCACCAGCTCGTCCATGGACAGGGTCAGGCCCACGGGGTACCGGCCCGGGCCCGAGCGCGCCGCCTCGACGGCCAGACGGTGTGCCCGCACCACCACCTCGTTCACGCCCAGGTGCCGCGTGAGATCCCCTTTCACCCCCGGAGGAGAGGTGCCCAGGGTGTAGCTGGCGGTGCCGAGGGCGTTGAGCTCGTTGATCGTGCAGCCCCACCCGATGAGATCGCCGAGGCGGGCGGTGGCCCGGGCCACGAACCGGGCGAACACCTCGGGGGCGTCGGCGGCTTCCCATCCGCCGCGCCGGGCGAGCCAGCGCGGCAGCGTGAAGTGGTGGAACGTCACCACCGGGGCGATACCGCGCTCCCGGCAGGCGGCGCACATGCGCCGGTAGTGGTCCAGGGCGGCGGCGGAGAACTCGCCCTCGGCCGGTTCGATCCGGCTCCATTCGAGCGAGAACCGGTACGCGCCGAGCCCGAGGCCGGCCACCAGGTCCACGTCCTCGGGCCAGCGGTGCAGCGAATCGCACGCGTCCCCGCTGGGCTCGGCGCACCCCGACGCCGGGTCGTGCTCCCAGGCCCACCAGTCGTTGTTGTAGTTGGCGCCCTCGATCTGGTGAGCCGCCGTCGCCACGCCCCACACGAATCCCTCGGGGAAGTGCAGCTCGGTCGGAGCACCGGGTGGGGTCACGGCCGCACCCTACCGTCCTCGGTGCCGGGTCTCACCCCGTCATAGTGGCGAGCATCTGCTCGAGCGCAGCCTGGTCCGGGCCCACGAACGGCGCAGCCTGGGGCACGGCCTCGAGGTTGGCAAGGAGACGGGGCAACGTGGCGCCCGCCGCCGCCGGCAGGTGGCTGCTCAGGACCATGCTCGGCTCGAGCTCCCGGATCCGGCCGAGCTGCACGGCGAAACGTGCGGGATCGACCGTGTGGAGCCACGGGGAATCGATGGTCGCCCAGAAGACCTGTCCTTGGTGCAGCTCGTCGGCCCCGAGGTCCTCGGCACGCTCGGGGATGGCCTGCAGCAGGGCCCCGAAGCAGTCGGAGCTGAACAGCGCCCCCGACGTCTCGTCGTAGAAGCCGGTCGTCGACGGGTTGTCGAACACGGGGGGCTTCACCGCCACCAGAGCCCGCTGGCCCACCACGATGCGCTCCCCCGGGTTGAGCAGGTTGACGCGGTCCATGGGCAGCGGCGCCGTGGTGGTCATGATGCCGACGCCGAGAAAGGTGGTGATGATCCGCAGGGTCGGGTTCTCGTCCAGCAGCTGATGGAGGGTACCGATGTGGTCGAAGTCGGTG
Organism: Acidimicrobiales bacterium; assembly: GCA_049514335.1. Lineage (GTDB taxonomy): Bacteria > Actinomycetota > Acidimicrobiia > Acidimicrobiales > UBA8190 > JBEKVE01. The sequence goes on along the minus strand of JBEKVE010000039.1, from coordinate 8,829 downwards.
TGGGTGAGCCAGATCCATTTCAGGTCGGCGACGTCGATGACCGAGCGCAGGGTCGCCATGAACGCCTCGCTCTCCACCACCGCCCCCGTGTCCACCAGGATGGGCTCGTCGCCGTGGAGCACGAACGCGTTGACGGGGATCATGCCGAAACCCGGGATCGGGAAATGCGACGTGATGACGTCGATGTCCGGCGCGGCCTTGTAGGTACTGGTCATGACGGTGCTCCTTCGACGCGGTTGGCGGTTTCGGCGGCTGCCTTGAGCTGCCCCAGGGTGTGAGCCATGGCCTGGCGCAGCTCACGGTGCCGGTTGGTGGGGACGTCGAGGATGCGGGCCCACGCCGGGATCCAGCGCACGACGTAGGACTCGGTGACACGGGTGCCGTCATCGGTGGGCTCGAAGCGGTAGTGCCACTCCGTGGACTCGCGCCCGCCCTCCTCGGTGACGAATGCGAACTCCTTCCCCCGCTCGGCGGCGAGCACCCGGCCGTGGCGCGACCAGCGGATGCGCCGGAAGGGGCCGCCCCGGTTGTGGCCCACGAACCGGGCACCGGTGGTGGGGCCGGTGCTGTCGTCGGTCCACTCCACCCGCTCGCACTCCAGGCTCCACTCGCCCATGCGGGGCATGTCGGCCACCAGGTCGTAGACGTGCTCGGGCGCAGCGCCCACCACCGTGTCGCAGCTGTCGCCCGTCAACCACCAGCGCCCCTTGCCCACCGTCATCTGGCTCCCCTCTCCGTCGGACCTGGTCGGCCCCACCATCGGACCGGACGTCTCCGCCGACCCGTCTGTCTGAGCAAAAGCTACTATCAGTAGCTATTGCTGTCAACCAGAGATTATGTTATGCTTATGAGAAATGAACAACGACGTCGCCATCCCCGAGTCCGGTACCCCAGAGCGGCCGGACCGGCGCGCCCGGCGACGCCAGGAGACGATCGCCGAGATCCTCGACATCGCCACGGAGATCATCGCCGAGGAGGGGGTGAACGGCCTCAGTCTGGCCGAGGTGGCCCGCCGCCTCGGGGTGCAGCCACCCTCGCTGTACAAGTACTTCCCTTCCCTCTTGGCGGTGTACGACGAGCTCTTCCGGCGCGGCCAGCTCGAGCATCTCGACGTCATGCGCCACGCCATGGCGCAACAAGCCCCGGGTCTCGACGCCCTCGTCGCCGGGCTCGAGGCGAGCGGGCGCTGGCTGCTGTCGCATCGAGCCGTCGGCCAGTTGCTGTTCTGGCGCCCGGTGCCGAGCTTCGAGCCTTCGCCCGAAGCCCTCGCCCCCAGCCTCGAGATGATCGAGCTCCAACGCCGCGCCCTGGCCGACGCCGTCGCCGCCGGCCAGCTCGGTCCCGGGGCCAACGAGGAGGACGCCGTCTACGTCGTGTCGGTCCTCATCGCCGGCGTGCTCAGCCAAGCTATGGCCAACGAGCCCGATCTGCCGTGGGGCGAAGGGCGGTTCACGCCCATCTTCCCGAAGCTCATGCGTCTGCTCGTGGCGGCGTTTTCGCTCCCGGCGTAGCCACACCGGCGCCGAATGTCTCATCCCCTCACGAAGCGGGCCCGCTCGACCTGCTCCTCCCACCCGCTCGAGCGCCAGAAGCCCAACGCCCGAGGGTCCGACGCCACCACCACCGCCTGGGACCGGGCCGCCCCCACGGCGACCAGGCGCTCCTCGGCGACGCTCAGCAGGCGCCGCCCGAGGCCGGCCCGGCGGTGCTCGGGAGCCACCACCAACCGGTAGATCGAGCCGCGCCAACCGTCCCAGGCGGCGATCACCGACCCCACCACCAGCCCGTCGTCCTCCGCCACGATCAGCGCGGCGGGGTCGTGGCGCACGAGCGCCACGAGGCTCCCGTCGTCGTCGGTGTGCGTGGGGGCGGCCTCGGCGTGGCGCCACAGCGCCAGCACGGCGGGTACGTCGTCGCAGTCCGCGGCGCGAATAGTGGGGTTCATGGGTCGATCACGCCGGAGGCTCGGGGGGTTGGCGCCGCCACATCCACCCGGATTCTAGGGCCCGCGTGCGTCGCCACCGCTGCTCGGCGAGCAGTTACGACCACTTTCCTGAGCGCGCTGTCACGACACAGCGTCGAATGGGAGCCTCCGTCGGCGGCTCCTGGCGCGCTGCGACAGCAACCGCGCAACCGCATACGACAGGTCGGCCGCGCACATGTCAGGGCGCGTCGAGCGACACGCGGTAGTAATGGTCCTGCTCGAGATCCTCGAGCAGGCTCGGGCCCGTCGGCTCCCACCCGAGCAGCGTCTCGGTGATGGCGGACGAGGCGGGGCTGTCCAACGCCACGAAGTGCCCGAGGTGGCTGAAGTGCGCGGGCGCATCGGCGGGGGCGATCGACGCCGTCGGGATGCCGAGACGCCGACCCATCACTTCGGCGATGTCACGGAAGACCACACCCTCGTCGCCCACGGCGTGCAGCACCGAACCGGCCGGCGCGGCCTCGACGGCGAGGCGGGCCAGGCGGGCGGCGTCGGAGCGATGCACCGCCGGCCAGCGGTTGCGTCCGTCACCGACGTATCCGGCGACGCCGCGCCTGCGGGCCACGTCGACGAGCGTGGCAACGAACCCGTGGTCGCCGTCGCCGTGCACCGTGGGGGGGAGTCGCAGCACCGACGAACGGACGCCCGTCCCGGCGAGCGACAGGGTGAACAGCGCTGTGGCAGCGCGGCGCCCGGCGGGGTTGGCCCGGACCGCAGCGCTCGGCACCAGCCCGTCGTCCTCTGTCGCCACGCGCCCGAGACTGAGCCCGAGCATGCCCGACGCGAGGACCAGGGGCCGGTCGGAGTCGGCCAGCGCTGCTCCCATGGCCTCCACCGCCCGCCGGTCGGCTGCCGCGGCGGAGGCGAAGTCGCCGCCGAACGCCACTTCGTGCTGGAACGCGAGGTGGATCACGCCATCGGAGTCCGCCGCCGCCTTGGCCAGGCCCCCGGGGTCGTCGACGTCGCCCCGGTGCACGATCGCCCCCGCCGCGTCGAGCCGCTGCGCCGACGCCTCGGAGCGGGCCAGACCCACCACCTCGTGGCCGGCCCCCACAAGCTCGGGCACGACCGCCGAGCCGATCCAACCCGACGCGCCGGTGACGAAGATCCTCATGGTGGTGCCTCTCGATTGATGTCAGTAACTGTCATCGACCCTAAACCTGATGTCAGTGACTGTCAACAGTAGGATGCGGGACATGGGTCGATGGGAGCCGGACAGCCGGGGGCGGCTGCAGGAGGCCGCCCTGGCCCTGTACTCGGAGCGGGGCTTCGACCAGACCACGGCGGCGCAGATCGCCGCCCGAGCGGGGCTCACGGAGCGCACCTTCTTCCGACACTTCGCCGACAAGCGGGAGGTGCTCTTCGGTGGGTCAGCGCTCCTGCTGGAGCGGATCGTGGCCGGCGTGGCCGGCGCTCCCCCGCAGGACGGGCCCCTCGACGCCGTGGCACGGGGCCTCGACGCCGCGGCCGCCATGCTCGGCGAGTTCCGCCGGGACCTGTCCCACCAACGCCACACCGTCATCGCAGCCAACCCCGAGCTCCGGGAGCGGGAGTTGGCCAAACTGGCGGACTACGCCGCAGCGGTGGCCGACGCCCTGCACCAGCGAGGTGTGGGCGAGCCCCGTGCCAGCCTGGCGGCCGAAGCCGGCATGACGGTGTTGCGCGTGGCGCTCGAGCGGTGGTCGAGCGGGCACGACGACCGGGACCTGACCGACGTCATGCGGGACTCGGTGGCAGGGCTGCGGGCGGTGGCGGCCGGCGGCTGAGGCGCCACGCCGGCTGCCTCACGATCGGACGGCACCAGCGGCCCACGAAGACTCAGCGGCCGGCCAGCGCGTGAAAGGCCACCGCCGCCGCGGTCGCCACGTTGAGCGAGTCCACCCCGTCCGCCATCGGGATACCGACGACGACGTCGGACGCGGCGCGCGACACGTCGCTCAGCCCCGGTCCCTCTGCCCCGAGGAGCACTGCCACGCCGACGTGGTGCGCAGAACGGGCCACCCGCGCCTCGAGCTCGGTGAGGCTGACGGCAGGGAGCGAAGCATCCGTTGCCGGGCGCGGGGACAAGGCGGCGACCACGAACCCCGCGTCACGAACGTGCTGGAGCCCCGACGGCCACGGCGTCAGGCGGGCGAAGGGCATGAGAAGGACGTGTCCGACCGACACCCGGATCGACCGCCGGTAGAGCGGATCGGCACACGTCGGGTCGAGGAGGATGCCCGCCACGCCGAAGGCGGCGGCGTTGCGAAACAGCGCCCCGATGTTCTCGTGGTCGTTCAGTCCTTCGAGGACGGCGATGAGCACGGGTCTGCGGCTGCGGGCCGATGCCACCGCGCCCGCCAGGACCTGGTCCGGAGCGGTCGGGGGCGGGCGCTGTGCCACCGCCACCACACCCCGGTGCAGCGCGAAGCCCACCGTGGCGGCCACGAGGGCACGGGACCCTACGTACACCGTCGCCCCCAGGGCCTGCGTGGCCGCCACCACGTCCGCTGCCACCGTCAGGTTGTGCTCGTCGACGAGCAGCGAACGCACCGTGTACCGGGACACGAGGAGCCGGTCGACGGCGAACTTCCCCTCGACGACGAAGACAGGCTGCCCGCCGTCCAGGCGGTTTCGTCCGGCTGGGTCCTTCAGATCCCGGTAGAGCTCGAGTCGAGGGTCCTCGGGGTCCTCCACCACGACGAGCGGGCCAGGTGTGACGGCCGGGGGCTCCTGGCGCGGGTCCGGCACCCGTCCAGCCTCGCGCACCGCACCGCAGCGCCGCGGCGTCGCCCGGTCGAACGCCGGGTCAGGGAGTACCGTTCTCGGCAAGAGGCAGCGGGGTGGCACCTGGACACGACGCACTGGAACCGGGCTACACCGGGAACGAAAACGACGACAAGGCGCGGCGCGCCGCCCGGCGACACGAGCGAGCGTGGGCGACGCCACAGCGCTGGATCGCCGGCAGTGCCGTTCCGGAGCACGGTCCGTGACCCGCTCGTTCCGACACCGGTCAGCGTGGAACGTTCGGCCGCCTCGGCGAGGTCTCCTGCTCGGGCATGGAGTTCTTCGCGGGTAGCGGGTAGGGGACGCCCTCGTCCTCGGTGCCCGCCAGGGCGTTGATGACCGCCTGCTCCGCCACCGTCGTGTCGCCCAGGGAGGTCGGCGGCAGGGTCGGTACGGAGGTGTCGGGTCGGCGCCGGAGGTCGAGGGCGTCGGTGAGATCACCCGTCACCGAGCGGCGCCACGGAGACAGGTTGGGGACGTCCACCCCGAACCTCGTCTCCAGGAAGCGCAGCAACGACGTGTGGTCGAAGGTCGCGGAGCACTTGTAACCGCCCCGGCTGAACGGCGACACGACCAGGCAGGGCACGCGAAAGCCCAAGCCGACGGGTCCGGCGATCCCCGACGCCGCCGAGGGGAGCGGGCTCACGGTGAGGAACTCCCCCGCCGTGCCCGTGGCGGGCGTGGGCGGAGGCACGTGATCGAAGAATCCGCCGTTCTCGTCGTACACGACGAGGAACACGGTCTGGCTCCATACGTCGGGGTTGGACACCAGGATCTCCAGGATCTGCTGCACGAGGTATTCGCCGTACTCCGGCGGCGCGGCGGGGTGCTCGCACTCGGCGAGTGGGGGGATGATCCACGAGACCGCCGGCAGGGTGCCGGCTGTGACGTCCGCCTGGAACGACGCCGGGTAGGTCGGAGCCAGGGCCTGGGTCGCCAACGCCACCTCGGCCGGTGTCGACGGATCGGCGAAGACCTTGAAGTAGGGAAACGGGCTGAGCTCGAGCAGCGCCGTCGGGTCGTTGTAGACCTTCCAGCTCACACCGGCCTCGCTGAGCTGCTCGGGCATGGTCGTCCAGGTGAAGGACCCGTAGTGCAGCTGGCGGTCGCTCGTGTAGGTCTCGAGGACCGGGCCACCCCCCTCCCCGGCGGGGTCGATCGTGGCCGACACCGACATCACGCGGTTCGGGTCGGTGGGACCGAGCACCGAGCAGTGGTAGCCGTCGCAGATGGTGAAGGCATCAGCCAGCGCGTAGTAAAAGGCGAGATCGCTACGCGTGAGGTACCCCATCGTGACCGGCCCGTTGGAGACGCCGTCGGCAGCGATGTGGGCCGAGACGAAACCGGTCATGGCCCCGTCGGCCCAGCTCTGGTGCTGGGGCCCCCAGCTGTGGTCGATGTCGTTGGTGGTCTGCCCATCCTCTGTCGGTGGATGGCTCAAGAGGTGGAACGGCTGCAGGAAGCCCGTCGGGCTGGCGCCGACGCCGGGCTCGTACCCGAACTGGTCGAACACCGGGTAGGAGCGCCCGTTCACCCTCTGCTTGGGTACCGGCCCCTTCGAGAAGCCACGCACGCCCGACAACGTTCCGAAGTAGTGATCGAACGAGCGATTCTCCTGCATGAGGACGACGACGTGCTGCACGTCGCTCAGCGACGCCCTGTGCGATCTGTGCGCCGCTGCCGTCTCTATGATCGAGCCGGCCCGCGATGACAGGCCGATGCCCGCCATCCCGGTCGCCACGCCCGCTTGCAGGAAGCGTCGCCGGCCGAGTTGCGCGCCATCATCGCCTGACACCATGAAACCTCCGCCACGGTCGCGCGACCCCTCGCCGGCGACATCCCGATCGACGAGCACGGTGCCATATGCCCGTTTCATGTTCGTGACGACAAAGCGAACGCGAGGTGAACACAACGCACCACGGGGAAAACACCTAGGTGGTCCCACTCGCGCCGGGCCACCGCTGCTGCCTTGGCGGGCCTGCATCGTGGACGAGTTGGCACCTCTGGCGCTCCGCGCTGCGATCACACACCCGGCGTGTTGACGCCGTCGGCCGTCACGGCCACGACACCGTCCACCTCCGACAGCGCCACGGCGAGAACGTGAACCGATCCTCGGCCATGCACATGAGCAGTTCCGCAGCCGCCCGCTGTCGGCCGACCCCGGCGCCACCGGTGTCGTGCGCCTTAGGCTGTCGCCCAACGACCGCGACCGAAGGACAAGGTGATCATGCTCTCAACCGCGTGGGCGCGCGCCATGGGCCTGGGTGCACCGGTGGTCAACGCGCCCATGGGCGGGGTCGCCGGAGGTCGCCTCGCATCCGCGGTGTCAGACGCGGGGGGACTCGGCATGGTCGGGGCGGGCAGCGCCGCATCCCCCGCTGCCCTCGATCGGGAGCTCGACCTCGTACGCCACGCCGGTGCTCGGTTCGGGGTCGGGCTGATCGGGTGGAGGTACGCCCGAGACCCCGACCTCCTCGCCGTCGCCCTGGGTGCGTCGCCCACCCTGGTCGCCGTCAGCTTCTCCGAGGACTTCCGCTGGGTGGACATGGTGAAGAGTGCCGGAGTTCGAGCAGCCACCCAGGTCTCTGACGTCATGACGGCCCGACGGGCCGAACAGGCGGGCATCGACGTTGTGGTGGCCCGCGGTGCCGAAGGAGGGGGACACGGTGCGCCCATCCTCGGGACCCTTCCCCTCCTCGACGCCGTGCTCGACGCCGTGTCGATCCCCGTCCTCGCAGCCGGCGGGGTGTCGTCGCCACGCGGCTTGGCGGCAGTCCTGGCCGCCGGGGCCGCAGGTGCCTGGATCGGCACCGCCTTCGCAGCCTGCCGAGAGTCCCTCGCCTCGGACGCCATCCGGGCCCGGCTCGTCGAAGCCGCCGGTACCGACACCGTGGTGACGAGCGTCTTCGACGTCGCGCTCGGTTACGAGTGGCCGCCGACGATCCCCGAACGGACCCTGCGCAACGAGTATTCCGAGCGTTGGACGGGTCGAGAGCGCGAGCTCCGAGACGACGCGGCGGCGCGTGCCGCGCTGGCCGAGGCGATCGACCGCGATGACCTGCGAGTGGCCCACGTCGACGCCGGACAAGGAGTGGGAGCGGTCACCGAGGTGTGCTCCGCCGCCGATGTGATCGCACGCCTGTGCACGGGGGCCGAATCCTTGCTCCAAGCCGCTGCCGCCGGTGGACCGCGGTGAGCGTGGCAGGACCGGCGCGCCTATGACCCGGGAGGCGTGGCCAGAGCGGTGGTGACGATGCTGCCGACCTGGTCGAGCTCGAGGAGGAATCCGTCATGGCCGAAGACGGATTCGATCACGTGGACGGCAGGCTCGTTCGGGAGCAGCGCACTGATCTCGTGTTGCAACTCGAGCGGGTAGAGGCGGTCCGACGAGATGCCGGCGATCGTGACCGACGCCCGTACGCCGCCGAGGGCCCGGGCGATCCCGCCACGCCCTCGTCCGACGTCGTGGTGGTTCATCGCCTCGCTCAGGACGACGTACGAATTGGGGTCGAAGCGCCTGGCCAGCTTGTCGCCGTGGTGCTGCAGGTAGGACTCGATCGCGTATCGTCCCCCCTTGAGCGGCTCCTCCTCGGCCTGGGAGTGCCGGCCGAAGCGGCTCCCGAACTCGGTAGCCGTCCGATAGCTGAACTGGCCGATACCGCGGGCGACGGTGAGGCCATCGACGGGCCGGACGCCGGCGGTGTAATAGTCGCCGCCCTCGAACGCCGGGTCGGAACGGATGGCACGGATCTGCAGACTGCACAGCGCTATCTCGTCGGCCGTCGCCGCGGCGCCCACCGCCAGGACGACGGCCCGTGCGACGCGCTCGGGCCGCCCGACGCACCACTCGAGAACCCGCATGCCGCCCATGGAGCCGCCGACCACACACGCCCATCGATCGATGCCGAGGCGATCGGCGAGCGCCACCTCGACTGCGACTTGGTCCCCGATCGTGAGCATCGGGAACCGGCGCCCAAAGGGATTGCCGTCAGGCGCGGCGGAGGACGGACCGGTCGTGCCCTGACACCCGCCGAGCACGTTCGGGCACACGACGAAGAAGCGGTCGGTGTCGATGGGCG
>JBEKVE010000038.1:0-19467 GCA_049514335.1 Acidimicrobiales bacterium | reverse complement strand
CATAACGACGGTGAAACGTGTCAAGTATCCTGTGAAGCGCTGCTGGCCCCCGTAGCTCAGAGGATAGAGCGTCGGTTTCCTAAACCGTGCGTCGCAGGTTCGAGTCCTGCCGGGGGCGCCAAGAGGTGCACGTTCGAGGCACCCCCGCCGCAGGGACCCGAAGGTCAACGGTTGGGGTGGGACACCGATAGGAGTGCCGCTCGTCGAGGGCCCCAGCCATGTCCACGCGGTCGAGAGCCCGGTCCAACCGCTTCTTCACATATAGAGGACGCGCTGCCTTCGGCGGTGAGCGTCACAATGACGGTGTTGCAACCATTGTGCTCCATGATGACCTGAGGGCGTTCTCGCCGCTGATCAGAGGGCTCGTATTCGAGTGACGGACCTTGAGCAGCGGACCCGGGACAAGTCGGGCGAGCAAGTGATGTTGGTAATCACTATGGTTCAACTCGAATAGTCAACGGCGGAGGCGGGGCTGAAATGAGCGACGTATCGCAGGGTTCCGGCTGGTGGCAGGCTTCTGACGGGAAATGGTATTCCCCCGAGCAACATCCCAATTACCAGTCTCCCCCAGTTCCTGAGGTTGCCTCTCCCGCTTCTCAGCCGACGAGCGATCATGACTGGCGCCCAGACCCCTTCGGTGTCCATCAAGAGCGGCTGTTTCAAGAAGGGCGCCCGACCGCTGCAGTTCGAGACAATGGCGTAGGCGCCGTCGACGAACCACCGGCCGCATCGGAACCATCGACCGAGACCGCCCCACCAGTTTCGGTGCCACCTGCCGCGGAGCTGCCGCCACCTTCGGCACAAAACCCAGCGGCGGGAGTTGTCGGCCAGCCCACCACCCCGTCGTCTCCTCAGGTGCCTCCCGAAGCGCCCATCCGGGCAACGGCGCCTTGGGCCGCGAGCCCAGACAGGCCCGGAGGATTGGGTTCCGCATCAGTCGTGGGAAAGGATCGAAGTCCCGCAACGGTGGTGGGTTTGAGCATCATCACCTTCGGGATCTATTACCTCGTGTGGTACCACCACATCAATGCCGAGATTCGACGCCATGACCCGGAGATCAAGGTCACGCCCGGCTGGTCGGTTGTCGCTGCCATCTTCCCCGTCTCCGGTGCGGTGAGCGCCTTTTGCACTGCAGCCAGGATCCGGCAGATGCAGCTGGACGAGGGTCAAACAGACACGATCTCACCAGTCGTTGCGCTGCTGCTCTTCATGTTCGTTGGTATCGGCTATCCCTTGTACGTTGCGTCCGAGCTCAGAGAGCACTGGCAGGCACACCGCAGGACGACTCCGTACCCGACTCCCACCGACCATGTCGACCAGGCATGGCGTGGCCACTGAATCGAAGTTCTCCAGCCTGCCCGAAAGAGCGGGGACGAACGGCAAGTCCCTGTCAATCCGCCTGGGTGAAGTGGAGTCCCGAGACAGAGCAAGCGCCGAGGGTTGCCGTCGCAAAATAGGATCGCCCACCGTCCAGCGCATCACAGGATGCTAAAGGCGCAACAGCGACCCTTGCACGATCGATGCGCAACGAGGGGCGTTATGGACCGAGCCATGCCCCGACCCTCGGTGTGCCCGCCACTCTGTTGGGCACCTTGCGTGGACTGAAGGACTACCAACGTTGCACCTCCGCCGAGATCGGCCACTTCCGACCTTGTCGTCGGACACGTCGACGTGACGACATCCAGACGATGGCGCTGCTGCGCTGCACCCAGATGGTCATGGGTCTTCCGTCGTCGAGGTCGGCGCCCGTTCCAGGCCGATGGTCGAGGAGCGAGGCAGGGCTATTGACCGCACGTATACATGCAGCGTATGCCTCGCCGTGAACGTCGCGGCGGGATTGGGCGAGCGAAAGCGCCCTTTCAGTCTGCTCCGGCTCACTGGTGTCTCCACCGGCGTTCTGCACCGCGTCGTCGCCCTCGAAAGTGCACTGCCCCTGCTGGTCGTGGCGGCCGTGTCCATTGCGGTGGGACTCGTTGCCGCTGCGCTCTACCTCAGCTCCCAGGTCGGGTTGGCGTTCCGGCTCCCGGGCCTGGCCTACTGGGCCACGATCGCCGCCGGCCTGGCTGCGTCGCTCGCCGTGATCGCCTCCACGTTCCCGCTGCTCAACCGGATGACGGGGCCCGAGGTCGCCCGAAACGACTGACAACAGGCGAGACGGCCCTCTGGGCCGGGGTCGGGCTGGTGCTGGCACGAGGCCGCTCCACCGGCTACCCACCTTGGCGACGGACCCTGGATCCGGGCACACTGCTCCGGGGGCCCGGATGCGCCGCTTCGCCGGAGGTCGGTCGTTGACGTGAGACAGCTGTGGTGGGGTGCACGGTCGTGAACCCCCTCCTCCTGCGGGTCGCCTGGTACCGCCTGCGGGCCACGTTCCGCCACCGCCGGGGCGCGCTTCTCAGTCTGGTGCTGCTGGTGGGGATCACCGGCGGGGTGGCCATGGCGTCGGTGGCGGCGGGACGGCGCACCCAGTCCTCGTACCCGACCTTCCTGGCCAGCACCAACCCGTCGGACATGACGGTGTCCGTGTACACCCCGAACGGCGGTGAGGCGGTGTCGTCCCTGCAGACAGACATCGTCCGGCTGCCCGGCGTCAAGCGGGTCCGCACCGTGGTGACACCCACCTTCATCCCGCTCGCTCCGAACGGGGCCCCCCGGCTCACCACCGCGGGCGCCGTCTCCGTCCTCGGCAGTCTCGACGGCGAGTTCCTCGACCAGGATCGTCTTTCCATCGTGGAGGGTCACGGCGCCGATCCCGCCCGAGCTGACCAGATGGTGATGACCGCCACCGCCGCCCGCCTGCTCGGAGTCCGCGTGGGGCAGGTGGTTCCCCTGGGCTACTACACCCGGGCCCAGGAGAGCCTCCCCGACTTCGGAACGCCCCGAGTCGCCCCGACACTGCGCGTGCCCGTCAAGCTGGTCGGGATCGCCGTGTTCGACAACGCCGTGGTCCAGGACGACGTCGACAGTGCGTACGGATTCGTGATGGCCACACCGGCCCTGATCCACCGGGCTGCGGCGCTGGACCGTGCGGCCACCGCCCCCATCGGTTATACGATCCAGCTAGAGCCGGGCGTTTCCGCCACGTCCGTCGAACAGCGGATCGCATCGCTCATCCCGCCCCGGGCCACGAGCGACTTCCACGTGACGGCCCGGGTCGTGGCCGAAGTTGAGCTGGCTCTCAAGCCCGAATCGGTCGCCCTCGGCGCCTTCGGCGTCATCGCCGCCCTCGTCTGCCTGGTGCTCGGCATGCAGGCCGTCTCCCGCCAGCTGCGTGTCGGGGACGAGGACCGCCAGGTGCTGCGGGCGCTCGGGGCGGGCCCCGTCACCACTGCTGCCGACGGGTTGATCGGCGTCGTGACGGCGGTGGTGCTCGGGGCGGTGGTGGCCGTGGCAGTGGCGGTGGGGCTGTCCCCGCTGTCCCCGCTCGGCCCCGTCCGCCCCGTCTACCCCGACGGTGGCGTCGCCTTCGACGGGACGGTGCTGGGTCTGGGTTTCGCCGTGGTCGTCTGTGTCCTCGGAGCCACCGCCCTGGTGCAGTCGTACCGCCTGGCGCCGCAGCGCGCCGCACGGGTCACCTCCGAGGCCGTGCGGGGATCGGCGGTGGCCCGCAGCGCCGAATCGACCGGGATGCCCGTGGCCGGGGTGATGGGGCTGCGCTTCGCCCTCGAGCCCGGTCGGGGCCGGACGGCGGTGCCGGTGCGCTCCGCACTTCTGGGAACGGTGATCGCCGTGGCGCTCGTGGTCGCCACCATCACCTTCGCCACCAGCCTGCGCACCCTGGTGTCGCACCCGGCGCTGTACGGGTGGAACTGGACCTACGCCCTCAACCCGAGTAACGACGTCCCGCCCAGCACAGGGAAGCTTCTCGACCACGACCCTGACGTCGCCGCCTGGACGGGTGTCGACTACAACGACGTGACGATCGACGGCCAGAACATCCCCGCCATCATGGCGCGCTCGCTGCCCGAGACGCTTTCGCCCCCGATCCTCTCCGGCCACGGGCTGTATTCCGACCGCGAGATCGTGCTGGGGGCGGCCACGTTGGCGGTCCTGCACAAGCACGTCGGCGACACCGTGCTCGTCGGCTATCAGGGTCCCCAGGACGCCCCCATCTACATCCCGCCCACCCCCCTGCGCGTCGTGGGCACGGCCACGTTCCCGGCGGTGGGCTTCGAGAGCCTCGTGGCCGACCACACCTCGATGGGGACCGGCGCCCTGTTCTCGGAGGGCATCTTCCCGCCCGCGTTCCTACAGGCGATCGACAGCGGCGATCCGAACAGCGTCGGACCGGAGCTCACCTTCGTGCGCCTCAAGGCGGGCGTGTCCGCCGGCGCGGGGCGGGCCGACATGCGACGCATCGCCGTCGCCGCCGACCGGACGCTCGCCGCCGATCCCAATACGCAGGGGCAGATCATCACGGTGCTCGGGGTGCAGCGCCCCGCACAGATCGTCAACTACCGCACCATCGGCTACACGCCGGTCGTCCTCGCCGTGGGACTGGCGCTCGGTGCGGTGGTGGCGCTGGCGCTGAGCCTGACGTCGTCGGTCCGTCGGCGGCGCCGGGATCTGGCCCTGCTGAAAGCCCTCGGCTTCACCCCGCGCCAGCTGACGGCGGCGGTCTCGTGGCAGGCGACGGTGGCTGCGGTGGTTGGCGTGGTGGTGGGTGTCCCGGTCGGGATCGTCGTCGGGCGGGAGCTGTGGACACTGTTCGCACGCAGTCTCGACGCCGTGCCCGATCCGAGCGTGCCCGCCCTGTCGGTCGTCCTCGTCGTCGTGGGCGCCCTCGTCTTCGCCAATCTGGTCGCCGCCCTGCCCGGCCGCGACGCAGCGCGCACGCCGACCGCCTCATTGCTCCGCACCGAGTGACGCCGGGCACTCGTTGCCGGCCGCGGAAGCCTGTGGCAGAGTCGTCCCGGATCTGCAACGTGGGGGACACCGAGGAGCCGTCGAACGAGAAGGAGACACCCGGTGGTCGCCAAACGTGCAGTCCGCGATTTCGAGGTCTCGCAGGATCCGCTGCCGGTCGCAGACCGGTGGGCGGCGGAGCAGGGCTACAAGGTGCTCGAGCAGACGGCGAGCCATCGCCGCTACCGCAAGGGGGCCGGCATCATGGCCGGGTCCCGTCTCGTCACCTTGGATGTTGATCACGGGCGTGGTCATCTCGAGGGGTGGGTCGGGTCCAACATGGCCGCCCGCCTCCTGAGCCTGTTCATCCTCCCCGCCAACATCACGCTCGAATCGGGTGGGTTCAAAGGTGCCCTGCCGCGCAAGCTCGGCCGGGACGAGGTCAATCCGCTCCTGGCCACCCTCGGGCAGGCACCCCTGGCGTGAGCGGGGGCTGCGCCGCCAACGGGGCGCGGACCATGTCCGGCGTCGTCGGGTTTCGTGCCAACGCGCCCGGCGAGCGTCGCCAGGCGAACGGGGATTGACGCCGGCTACGAGGTGGGTGGCGGCGGCGCCGTGGACCCGTAGGCCACGGAGAACCCGTCTCCCGCCGGGGGTCCGGTGTCGGGGTTCGACGGTATGGACACGACCTGGCTGCGGAAGAAGCCGGACTGCTGGACCATCTCACCGGCCGTGCCGGCCTTCAGTGCGGGCGACTGCCCGTCCACGGTGGAGAGGTCGAAGGTGGTCGATCCGTACTGGGCCAGCGTGGCCACCCGGCCGTTCACCTCGGGCGCCTCGAGCACCCACTCCGCCGACGTGCCCGCGCCGGAGTAGGTCTGCGTCGTGGTGAACGGCGCCTGTGGGGCGTGACCGGGCTTGCCGTTGTCGGTGAGCGTGATCGACCACGTCGTCGCCGTGGTCTTGGTGATCGCCACGGTGATGGAGTCACCGGGCTGCACCGTGATCGACGGGATCACCGTCTCGGCGGCCGGCAGGATCTCCCACCAGGCCCCGTAGTGGGCGCTGTTGCCGTAGAAGTCCTGCTCCGTCCCGGCCTGGATCAGGCTGGAGTCGGTGAAGCCGTCGATGCCGGCCCAGGCGGCGGAGTACGCCGTCGTCCCCCGCGACCCGGTCACGGTGGGCACGGTCCAGGTCCCGGTCACGCTCGTGTACGCCTCGCCCGAGGCCGGCAGGCACGACAGGCCGGACGGGGAGGTCTCGCTCACGGCGTAGCCGGACCAGTTGGTCGAGGCCCAGCACGGGGCGGTGGACGTCGGAGTAGACGACGAGGAGCGTGCCCGTGGGGAGGCCGCACCGAGGGCGTGGGCCGGCACCATGCGGATGACGGGGGCCGCCGCCGAGACAGCGGTGGCGCCTGCTCCGGCGACAACCAGACCGCCCATGCCCATGGCCACCAACAGCCGGGCCGGTACGGACGCCCCGCGCCCCACGCACCGTCGTGCCGACATCACGTTCCCCCCGCCTACCCCGTGTGCCCGCTGCAACGGGGTGCCGCAGATCCTACAAGAGGAGGTGCCCCGATAAAGGAGCCCGGAGCGATGTTTTTCGGGGCCGGATCAGCGTTTCTCGGGGCGGATCAGCCGAAATCGAGCTTGAACTCGGCCAGCGCCTTGGGGAAGGTGCCGTCGAGGAGATTGTTGCGGTACGTGGCCGAGGAGTCGTAGCACCACACGTCGGCGAACGCGACCTTGTTGGTCACGAACCACGCCGCCATGTTGTCGATGAAGGAGGGGTCGTCGCCGAGACCGTGGCCGTCGGGGCGGTATTCGTCGGACCATTCGGGGATGGCGATGGGCTTGTGGTGCTCGGCCGCGAACCCCGCCAGCCAGTCGAGCCCCCACTGCTGGTCGAGCTGGTTGGCCCATGCCACGGTGGGCGTGAAGGCGCCGTTGCCCCAGTAGTTGTCGTAGTCGTCGGTCCCCACGTAGTCGACGTAGGCGTCGCCGGGGTAGGCCTGAGACGTGGTGTAGCTGGTGGGGCTAGGGCCGTTGGGGTTCCACAGGAACTGGAACTTCTCGCCCGGGACAGCCCGCATGGTGGTGACGATCTGGCGCCAGTACGCGGCGAAGTCGGCGGCCTGTGCGGCCGTTCCCACCGACCACGGAAACCACGTGCCGTTGAATTCCCACCCCAGCCGCAGGATGGCGTTGGCCTCGTCGTCGGTCACGAGAGTGCGACCCAGGACGGTGAAGTACTGGTCGTAGGCGCCCGTCGCCCCCTGGGCCAGCGTTCCCGTGCCCGGCAGGATCGAGACCCCGAGCACGAGGCGGTACGGGGTGTGGCTCCAGGCCGCCACGTTGGCGGCGGCGTCCATGGCGCTCCACCCGTCGGTCTTGTCCAGGTAGTCGGTGGCGAACACGGGATGCGTCCCCGTGGCGGCGGCGAAGGCGGCGATCCCGGCCGGGTCGGCCTCGCCCCCGTAGTCACCGAGCGGGATGCCCTGGGCCTTCACCGGTCCTGATCCCGCCGCCGTGGCGGGCTTGCGGGCTGGGGCCGACGTGGTCGTGGCGGCGGCGGGGGACGTCGTGGGGGCGGCCGTCGTCACGGGCGCGCCGGACGGTGGTCCTGCGTCGGCGCTTCGCAGCGAGGGGGTCGGTGTGCTTCCCGCCGTGGTGACGTAGGCGACGGCGCCGACGACGGCGACCGAGGCGGTCACCGCCGTGATCCACCGCAGCCGGGCGAGGCGCCGGCGTCCGCGGTACGCCTGCGGAGCTGGGGGCCATTGGGGGATGACGCCGCCCACTCGGCGGTGGCTCTTGCTGGTGTAGGCCCAATGAGGCAGAACGAGCCTGCTGGCGAGAAAGCCTGGTCGGCGATGGCGAGCCCGCCCACGCCGACTCACAGTCGTGCTCCGTCCCATGCGTTCCACTGCCAGCCCGACACGATCTTGACCCTCTCAGTGCTGACTCCGCCGCGCAGCGGGATTTGCCGGGCTCGCCTGCCCGCGGGCACCCGCCAGAGTCCCCGCCAGGGCTATCACTCCGACGTCCCCGTCGCCACTTCGCCGCGCTTCGCGCGGGTCTCGGCGGCCCCGCGCGGCCCCGGCAGGAGCGGTCGGACGCGCTCGGACTCCGGCCCCCGTCGTGGCCCGTCAGGGCCGCGCGGGGAACCTGTCAGAGACCGAACACCGTTCGGCGCGCGTAGTCACCTCGGCGGTCGAATACGTTGCCGCCCGCGCCACGTCACGGTGAACACGACGTCGCTGTGGCGGCGCTCGCCGGGGCCGCCAGTCCAGCGAGGACGATCAGGACGGAGCGGACACCGACGGGACAGGCCCCACCCGACGGCGCGTGCCGCCGTCGGGTGGGTGTGGACTCACCAGCCGAAGCCGACGCCCTTGCCCTGCCCCCAACCGTCCTTGCCACCTTGGCCCTGGCCCTGGCCCTGGCCCTGGCCCTGGCCCTGGCCGTTGTGGCCCTGGTACCCGTTGCCGCCCTGGCCGTTGCCCTGGCCCTGACCGTTGTGGCCCTGGTAGCCGTTGCCGCTCTGGCCGTTGCCCTGGCCCTGACCGCTGTGGCCCTGGTAGCCGTTGCCGCTCTGGCCGTTGCCCTGGCCGTTCCCCTGACCCTTGCCCTGCCCATTGCCGTTGTGGCCCTGGCCGTTGCCCTGGCCGTTGCCCTGGCCGTTGTGGTTGCCGTTGCCCTGGTGGTAGTGGCTGTAGCAGTTGACCGACAGCCAACCCATGTACGGCTCACACGGGTTGGCATTGGCGACGATCTCCACCTCCGAGCCCATGTGGCTCTTGGACGCGGCGTTGGCGCTGTCACCGGAGTACGACGCCTGCCACAGGTAGATGCCGGTGGGCAGCGTCACGGGCTTCGAAGCGGGCACGACCCCGTTGGTCACCGTCACGGTTCCGCCGCTGGCGACCGACTGCAGCTGCCATCCCCCGCCCCAGCCCCCGCCCCCGGATCCGGAGTTGGACACCGAGTACACGGTGTAGGTGACCGTGCCCCCGGCGGTGGCGGCGTTGGTGCCCGTGAGCGTGGCCGAGTCGGTCACGGCCGTGCTCGGCGCCACGGTGAGGATCCTGCTCTGCCACGAGCACGATGAGGTGCACCCCGACGACCCGGACGAGCTCGAGGACCCGGACGAGCCCGACGTGCTCGACGAGCCGGGCGAGCTCGACGAGGAAGCCGCCGACAGCGCCGTCGTGATCTTGGTGGGCTGCGTTGTCGAGGACGACCCCGTCACCGTCTCGACCTCGTCGCCGGTGCCGCAGGTGCTCGTGGAAGGAGCGTTCGTGCCGTCACCGGAGTACGACGCCTGCCAGTAGTAGGTGCCGGCTGTGCTCACCGGCTCGGGGTCCGACGGAGGCAGGGTGCCGGGGGTCGTGATGGTGAACGGCCCGTCGGTGCCGATCGACTTGGTGCAGCCCGAGTCGGAGTAGGCCGAGTAGGTCACGGTCCCGGTGGCGGTGGCGGCGTTGGTACCCGCCAGGGTGGCGGTGTCGGTCACGGCCGTGCCCGACGGCACCGAGATGCTCGTGCCGGTCTGCCCCCCGCCCGACAGCGATGTGGTGAGCGTGGTGGACGACTTCGCCGAGCCCACCGTCTCCACCTCGCCACCGGTGCCGCAGGTGCTCGTGGAAGGCGCGTTGGTGCTGTCACCGGAGTACGACGCCTGCCAGTAGTAGGTGCCGGCCGTGGTCAGCGTCTCGGGGTCCGAGGTGGGAAGCGTCCCCGGCGTGGTGATGGTGAGCGGCCCGTCGGTGCCCACCGACTTGGTGCAGCCCGAGTCGGAGTAGGCCGTGTAGCTCACGGTCCCGGTGGCCGTGGCGGCGTTGGTGCCGGCCAGGGTGGAAGCGTCGGTGACGGCGGTGTCGGTGGGCACGGTTATGGACGTGCCCGTCTGCCCGCCACCCGACAGCGACGTGGTGAGGGTGGTGACCAGCATGGTGGAGCTCACCGTCTCCACCTCGCCCATGGTGCCGCAGGCGCTGGTGGAGGCGAGGTTGGCGCTGTCGCCGGAGTACGACGCCTCCCAGTAGTAGGTGCCGGCCTTGCTCACCGGCTCGGGGTCCGACGGAGGCAGGGTGCCGGGCGTGGTGATGGTGAACGGCCCGTCGGTGCCGACCGACTTGGTGCAGCCCGCGTCGGAGTAGGCCGAGTAGGTCACCGTCCCGGTGGCCGTCGCCGCGTTGGCACCCGCCAGGGTGGCGGTGTCGGTGACGTCGGTGCCGAAGGGCACAGTGATCGAGGTTCCGGTCTGCCCTCCGCCCGACAGCGACGTGGTGAGCGTGGTCGGCTTGTTGGGGGGATTGCCTACCGTCTCCACCTCACCGGCGCTGCCGCAGGTGCTGGTGGAGGCGGCGTTGTTGCTGTCGCCGGAGTACGACGCCTGCCAGTAGTCGTACCCCACCGCACTGATCGACTCCGGGTCCGACGCGGGGAGCGTCCCCGGCGTGGTGATGGTGAGCGGGCCGTCGGTGCCCACCAGGGTGGAGCAGCTGGGGTCGGAGTAGGCGGTGTAGGTCACGGTGCCCGTGGCGGTCGACGCCCCCGGCCCCGCCAGGGTGGCGGTGTCGGTCACCGCCGTGCTGGCCGGCACGGCGATCGACGTGCCCGTCTGCCCGCCGCCCGACAGCGACGTGGTCAGCGTGGTGGGGGAGAGCACGGTGAAGCTGGTGGCGCTCAGTGTGCCGTGGAGGGAGAAGAAGGTGGAGTCACCGGCGGCGACGGGCGTGGTGAGGGTGATGACGCCGCTCGTCTGACCCGAGTTCACGCCCGTGAAGGTGTTGTCGGGGCCCTGGTAGTCCTGGGGGTCGGTGCCGTTGAGCTGCGAGGAGCTGCAGTAGGAGTCACCGGTGAAGCCGGACGCACCCGCAGCCCCGCCGGCGGCGTAGGCACAGTCGCCGTTGCCGTCGAAGGCGAAGATGGGGTCGGAGCTCGACAGGGCCAGCTGGCTGATCGGGCTGGAGGAGTCGTTCTGGATCCCGATCAGGGTGTCGTGGCCTGAGCTGTAGGAGCCCTGGGTCGAGTCGGCCACGACCTGGGTCCCGCTCGTACCCACGTCGATGAGCAGCGCGCAGCTGGCGTCGGCCCCGACGGCGGGACACTGCGTGAACGGCGGCGTGGGGGTGGCGGCCGACGCGCCATTCTGGAATGCGCCGAGCGCCACGGAGAGAATCCCCGACGCCACGAGGAGCAACCCTCCCACGACACCCAAGAAAAACCGCACGCGGGAACGAATCATGAAACGGCCCCTCCCTGTTGGCGCTGGAAAACCGCGCATGACAGGACCGGGCCCCACTGCGGGCACGCTGCGGAACCCCCCCTGTTGTACCGACCGGTGCCCGAACGGACCTCCTGCCGAAAGACAACCTTGGTGGCGTTCGGCGTGGACCTCAATCCCCTCATTTGATGAATCACGGAATAGGGTCGTTCAACCACTCTTCGGGCGTTTCTGCCCTTTCGGCCACGCTCCGTCGACAGAACTGGCCGCGTTCTGACGCCCTCCGACGCTTTCAGAACGCCAGGATTTGCTGACGATCTCCTGCTATAACGTCAGCTTCGTTCCCGGGGCGGGGCCTGCGGGACGACGGGGGAGGTGGGCGTGAGACTTCTCGCAAGGCTCGGCACCGGCGTGGTGGTCCTGGCGTGTTGCGGCTTCTTCCTCGCCGCCTGCTCGTCGGCCGCCAAGTCGGGGACGGCCACG
The DNA here is from genome assembly GCA_049514335.1 of Acidimicrobiales bacterium. Taxonomy (GTDB): domain Bacteria; phylum Actinomycetota; class Acidimicrobiia; order Acidimicrobiales; family UBA8190; genus JBEKVE01. The sequence goes on along the minus strand of JBEKVE010000038.1, from coordinate 7,902 downwards.
ACGACCACCGCCACGACGGTGCCGGGGTCCTACACCACCAATGCCACCGGCCTGAGCGGACCCCCCACCTCGGTCATACAGGGCGGTTCCACCACCGGCGCCAGCTACCTCGTGTACTGGGACCAGAACGAGGAGGAGGACTTCCTGTCGATGCCCTCGGGCACCCAGGGCCAGCTCGTCCCGCCCTGGGACCCCAACGGGCAGATGTGCCTGCTCCCCGACGGCCGCTTCGTGGTCGGCTACGACCCCACCCTGCCCGCCCAGGACAACTTGGGCAGCGCCAAGCCCTACAAGCAGCCCGCCGACGGTGAGGAGCTCGACGAGCCCAACGGCTCCTTCAGCGGACAGACCCTGTACGTCCCGGGTCCCTACAAGATGCCGGGCCAGAGCATCGGCAGCGACTCGCCACCCACCTCCAACGGCGTGTTCAACAACAACCAGACCTACACCGGGTGCGCGGTCGAGAAGAACGGCAACGTGCTCGGCAACGACATCGCCACCGCCCAGGGCGACTACCCGCCCGAGAGCAGCGGGCGGCTGGTGGAGTGGTTCGCCCCCAGCTACACGACGTACTGCATCGTCTACGGTCCCGACGCCGGCGGCACGGGCCCGCACCACACCGACGGCACGGGCGGCCTGGCCCAGCCGGGGATGATGAACCTGGCCGACAACGGCGACGTGCTCGTGCCCAACGTCGGCACCTCGAGCGTGCTGCGTTTCGCCCAGTCGTCGCTTCCCACCAGCGCGGCGCAGTGCCCGGGCGGGCTCTACCCGCGCAGCAAGCTGCACATCTCGACCTTCGTGAAGGTCCCCTTCCCCGCCGGGGTGGCGAAGGACCCCACGTGCGGCTGCTTCGCCGTGAGCAGCTACATCGGCAACCCGTCGGTGCGCTGGTTCACCGCCGAGGGCAAGCCCGAGCCCGGTCGCACCTCGCTGCCGGGGACCTCCGCCGCCGACCTGGGCAAGAGCCCCGACCAGTACAACCCCTTCGGCATGGCCTTCGCCCCCGACGGGACCCTCTACTTCATCGACATCCACATCGTGTGCAAGGCCTTGCTCACCGGGTGCGGGCCCGGCGGCAACGAGGGCCGGGCCATGCGGGTGACGTTCAGCAACGGCCAACCCTCGACTCCCGTGGCGGTGAACGGCGGCTTCGACTTCCCCACCAGCGTGACCGTGTGCGTGCCGTCGGCCACCCAGGTCTGCCCCTATCCCACGGGGAAGATCGTGGCGCCGCTGTCGGGTCCGTCGGAGAACCCCGCCCCTGACGCCGGGCCCCCGTCCAACGCCCCCGGCACCGCCGGCTTCGGGTAACCCCGACGTGGCTCGCTCGGATCCCGGCCGGGGGGCCGTCGGGGGGCATCGCCGGGGCAGGCGCGCCCGGCGGCATCCGTGGCGCACCGGCACGGTGCTGGCCGTGGCCGCCGCCGTGCTGGCCGGATGCGGGGGCACCACGGCGGCGGTGAAGGTGGCGCCGCCCACCCCGCCCCCCGCCGTGCCGGCCGCCGTGGGCCAGTGGGACTGGCCCACCTTCGCCCACGACGCCCAGCGCACCGGCGACGGCCGCACCACGCTGACGCCGGCCACGGCCCGGACGCTGCGTAAGGCGTGGATCTTCCCCACCGGTGACTCGGTGACGGCCACCCCCACGGTGGTGGGCGACACCGTGTACGTCGGCTCGTGGGACGACGACTTCTACGCCGTCGACCTCGAGACGGGGAAGCTGCGCTGGAAGACCCGGATCAAGTCCCAGGACGGGGTGCAGCCCTACCCGAGCGAGGTCCACCGTGACCTCACCTCCGACGGCGGGCTCATCACCTCGTCGGCATGGTTCGAGCCCGCCGGCGACGGCCGCCCGGCGCTCGTGATCTTCGGGGGCGGCTACACCCTCTACGCCCTCAACGCCGCCACCGGTGCGCCGTACTGGGAGCACGACTACACGGGGCGCCCCGACCGGCCCCCCGATCCCGACGTGGACGGCACGCGCATCTTCTCGTCGCCGGTGGTGGACGACGGGGTCGTGCTCTTCGGCGTCGACGTCGACGGGGCGGCCGGCTACGGCGGGTACATCGTGGGCGCCAGCCTGGCCACCGGCGATCCGGTATGGCAGTACCAGACCGACGTGTCGACCCTCGGCGGTTCACCGCTGTACGACGGATGCGGCAGCGTGTGGTCGTCGGGGACGCTGCTCCCCGCCCTCGGCCTGGTGGTGTTCGACACGGCCGACTGTGACTTCGCCGGTGGCGAGCCGCTGTCGGAGTCGGTCCTGGCCCTGCACGTCGCCACCGGCCAGCTGGCGTGGGTGTACAAGCCGACGCTGCCCGACCTCGACTGCGACTGGGACTTCGGGGCCACGGCCAACGCCGGGGTGGACGCCGAGGGCAACGCCACGTTCCTGGGCGTGGGGGGCAAGGACGGCACCTACTACTCGCTCGACCCCGCCACGGGGAAGCCGTTGTGGTCCACCAACGTCGTGTTCGGCGGGTTCTCGGGTGGCTTCATCGCCTCCACCGCCTACGACGGCACCCACGTGGTGGGGGCCACGGCGGTGGGCGACTTCGGCCGCTTCGAGCACAACGGTGCCGCCCAGAAGCTGTGCGATCCCTCCGACCCCCGCGATCTCGCCTCCCAGGAGCCGACCGACCACGCCTTCGACGCGCACACCGGGGCGGTGCTGTGGTCGGCGAACCAGTCGGCGTCGTTCTCGGCCACCACGCTGGCGGGGGGCATGGCCTTCGACGGCCTCGCCCTGGCGGCTGCGGCGGTGCAGGTGCGCGACGTCGACACGGGCCGTCTCATCGTCCAGGTGAACCTGCCCCAGGCCAACTGGTCGGGCATCGCCACCGTGGGGGACGCCCTCGTGCTCGGCCTCGGGTCGACCTACAGCCCCAAGCCGGCCGGCATCGAGGTGCTCACCCCGGACGGCACGCCGCCCGTCGTGCCGGGCTGAGCCTCTACCGCAGCCGCAGCCGCAGCCGCAGCCGCAGCCGCAGCCGGCCCCGGGCTCAGCCGAAGACCCTCTCGAACTCGGCCAGGGACTTGGGGAAGGTGCCGTCGAGCAGGTTGTTGCGGTACGCGCTCGAGGAGTCGTAGGAGAAGACGTCGGTGAAGGCCACGTGGTTGGCCACGAACCAGTTGGCCATGTAGTCGACGAAGCTCGGGTCGTCGCCGAACCCGTTGCCGGTGCTGTCGACCTCGTCGGACCACTCGGCGATGGCGATGGGCTTGCTGTTCTGGGCTGCGAACGACGCCAGCCAGTCGAGGCCCCACTGCTGCTCCAGCTGGTTGACCCACGAGGCCTGGGGCGTGAAGGGCGTGCCCCAGAAGTTGTCGTAGACGTCGGTCCCCACGTAGTCCACGTAGGCGTTGCCGGGGTAGGCCTGGGCGGCGGTGTAGCTGGTGGGGCTGGGGCCGTTGGGGTTCCAGAAGAACTTGAAGGCCTCGCCCGGCACGGCCCGCATGGTGGTGACGATCTGCTGCCAGTAGGCCACGAAGTTCGCGGCGTCGGTGGAGGTGGCGACGCTCCACGGATACCAGTTGCCGTTGAACTCCCATCCCAGGCGGAGGATGGCGTTGGCCTGGCCGTCGGCGATCAGGTTCTGGGCCAGGGTGGTGAAGTACTGGTTGTAGGCGCCCGTCGCCCCCTGCGCCAGGGTGCCCTGGGCCGTCCCGCTCGAGTTGTCGGGGATCATGGGCACCGCCAGCACGAGCTGGTACCCCGAGCCGTTCCACGACGCCGCCGCGCCGGCGCCGTCGAGCCCGGTCCACCCGTCGCCGTAGTCGAGGAAGTCGAGGGCGTGGGTGGGCGTGGTGCCCGTGGACGTGCCCCATGCCGCCACACCGGCCGGGTCGCTGCCCCCCGCCGGCGGGTAGACGCCGATGGGGATCGACGCCGCCTGGGTGGTCACGTCGATGAACTGGTCGGCGGTGGACAGGGCGCTCGTCCCCGTCGTGTTGGAGACGGTGACGTCCACCACCCCGTCGGCCCCGGCCGGGGCGGTGGCGGTGATCTGGGTGGTGCTGTTGACGGTGAACGACGTGGCCGGCACGCCGCCGAAGGCCACGCCCGTCACCCCCGTGAAGCCGGTTCCGGTGACCGTCACCGACGTCCCCCCGGTGTCGAAGCCCGATCCCGGTGACACGGCGCTCACTTTGACGCTGCTCGAGGTGGACGAGCCCGAGTTCGACACGAGCGCACCCACCACCACCGACGTCCCCGCCGGGGTCTGGGTGGCGCCTGGCGCCAGGGCGGTGGTGGTGCTCTGGTCGTAGAGGAACACGTTGGTCGAGGTGGGGACGATGTCGTAGGTGACCCCGGGTGTCGATCCGGCCAGGCCCTCCTGGAGCACCCAGGCGTAGCCGACGTACAGCTCGCCGCTGTGCGACGGCGTCAGGCTCGGGAACGTCACGGCCGTGCCGCTTGCGTTGGCCTGCGCGCCCGCCTTGTCGAGGCCCCACGTGGTGGAGGCGCCCAGGCCCGAGGCGAACTCCTGGGCCAGGAGCTCGACGCCCGTGGTCGACACCGACGACGAGAACGTCACGGTGACCGTGGCCGCCCCCGGGGAGGTCACCGTCCCGATCCACAACTCGACGTCCACCCCGTCCGCGCCGTACTGGGTGAGCCGGCTCCAGCCCGTCGACCCGCCGCCGGTGACCGACGACACCGTGACCGACCCCGACGACACCTTGACCCCGAGCACCATGGCGTCGGTGCTGTGGGCGGGGGACACCGCCAGGGTGGTGACGTTCATCCCCATGGCGTCGTTCATCGATCCCACGGGGCTGATGCCCGTGGACCCCGTGTAGGTGAACTGATCGGCGCTCGACGTGGCGCTCGTGCCGCCCGGGCTCGTCACGCTGACGTCGACGGTGCCCGTGCCGGCCGGGGCCGTGGCGGTGATCTGGGTGGCGCTGTTGACGGTGAACGAGGTGGCCGCCGTGGTCCCGAACAGCACCCCTGTCGCCGCCGACAGGTTCGTGCCCGTGACGACCACGGACGTGCCCCCCGCCGCCGTTCCCGACGACGTGCCCAGGCCGGACACGGTCGGCGCCGCGTCGTAGCCGTAGCGGTCTGCCACCGAGGTGGTGCTCTCGCCTCCCGGGGTGGTGACGGTGACGTCGACGGTGCCTGTGCCGCCCGGGGCGGTGGCGGTGATCTGGGTGGCGCTGTTGACGGTGAACGAGGTGGCCGCGGTGGTCCCGAAGTCCACGGCGGTGGCGCCGGTGAAGGCGGTGCCGGTGATGACCACCGACGTGCCTCCGGCCAGCGGGCCGGCCGAGGGGCTCACCCCGCTCACGGCGGGGACGGGGTCGTAGGTGAAGTCATCGGCGCTCGACGTGGCGCTCGTGCCGGCGGTGGTGGTGACGGTGATGTTCACCGTCCCCGAGCCCGACGGGGCGATGGCGGTGATGGACCCGGTGTTGGTCACGCTGTAGGTGGTGGCGGCGCTCGATCCGAAGGAGACGCCGGTCACGCCGGAGAAGTTCGAGCCGGTGATGATGACCGACGTGCCCCCCGTGAGCGGGCCCGCCGTCGGCGACACGCCGGTGACGGCGGGCAGCACCACGTAGGTGTAGTCATCCGCGTTCGACGTGGCGCTCGTGCCTCCGGGGGTCGCCACGGTGACGTTCACCGTGCCGGCGCCGGTCGGGGCGGTGGCGGTGATCTGGGTGGCGCTGTTGACGGTGAAGGCGGCGGTGCTCGAGCCGAAGTCCACGGCGGTGGCGCCGGTGAAGGCGGTGCCGGTGATGATCACCTGTGTGCCCCCCGCCGTCGATCCCTGGGTGGGGCTCACCCCGCTCACGGCGGGGGCGGGGTCGTAGGTGAAGTCGTCGAAGCTCGACGTGGCGCTCGTGCCGGCGGTGGTGGTGACGGTGATGTTCACCGTTCCTGTGCCCGACGGGGCGATGGCGGTGATGGACCCGGTGTTGGTCACGCTGTAGGTGGTGGCGGCGCTCGATCCGAAGGAGACGCCGGTCACGCCGGAGAAGTTCGAGCCGGTGATGATCACCGACGTGCCCCCCGTGAGCGGGCCCGCGGCGGGCGACACGCCGGTGACGACGGGCCCGGGCGGTGCGGTGCTGGTGGCGCTCAAAAGGGCCCCCACCGACACCGAGGTGCCGGCCGGGGTCTGGGTGGCGCCCGGCGCCAGGGTGGCCGAGGTGGCGGGGTCGAACACGAACACGTTGGTGGAGGTGGGCACGATGTCGTAGGTGACCCCCGACGTGGATCCGGCCAGGCCCTGCTGGAGCACCCAGGCGTAGCCGACGTAGAGCTCACCGGTCTTGGCCGGGGCGAGGCTCGGATAGGCAACGGCGGTGGAGGAGGCGTTGGTCAGGCTTCCCGCCTTGTCGAGCGCCCACGTGGTGCTCGCCCCGAGCCCCGAGGAGAACTCCTGGTCGACGAGCTCGGTGCCGGTGCTCGTGACCGAGGCCGAGAACGTCACGGTGATGGTGCCGGCTCCGGTGGCGGTGACCGGGCCCATCCACAGCTCGGTGTCCACCCCGTCGGCGCTGTGCTGCGAGAGCCGGGTCCAGGTGCTCACCCCGCCCCCCGTCACGCTCGAGGCGGTGATGGTGGCCGACGACACCTTGACCCCCACCACCATGACGTCGCCCACGCCCGCCGGGGCGTCGGACAGGGTGGTGATGCCCACCCCGTTCTTGGTGCCGAAGGTGCCCACCGGGCCCGGTGTCCCCGTGGGGACGCCGGCGGTGAAGGCGGCCTGCACGGCGTCCCAGGGGCCGGACGGGCTCGTGGTCCACTGCGGGGCCGAGGCGACGTTGGGCATGTCGCTCTCCCACTCCGCCGCGTAGGACGTTCCCACCATGGAGAACGTCGACCAGTTGGGCTGGAGGTGGGTGACCACCGACGACAGGTTGGCGCTGAGCAGGCTCACCACCAGATCCCCGGCGCGGGGGGTGATGGAGCCGGCGGTCGGGGTGGCGCTCGTCCCCACGGCGATGGCCGCCGTGTCGATGCCGGTGATGCCCGACACCTCGCCCACCACCAGGTGGCCGTCGGCCGCGCCCGCCAGGGTGGCGGTCACCGACGTGGTCCCGGTGGTGCCGCTCGAGCCGAAGCCGGCCCACACCTCGGCCGTGCCGTCGCCGGAGAGGATGGAGCCCGACACCCGCTGCCAGGTCACCCCGCCGCCCGACACGGTGCCGGCCTCGTAGCCCGCTCCGGTGGTCCCCGACGCGTCCGTGCCGATCAGGGCGAGCAGGGCGTCACCGGCGTGGACCGCGCCCATGCTCACCGACCACGTCGACTGGGACGAGAAGACGCCCTGCGCCTCCTGCACGACATCGGGCAGGACCGTCGGCCCGGCCTTCAGGGCGATCAGGGTGGCCTCGAAGGGCGCGGCCGGCGACCAGGCGTAGGAGGCGGTGGGGGTGCTGGCCGTTCCCACCTGCCAGTAGGTGTAGGTCGGGAGCGTCCCGGTCTCGGAGCCGGCCGCCGTCCAGGTGGCGGGGGTGGTCGAGGACGGGGACGTCCCCGAGAAGGTGAGGGCGCTGATGGTGAGCTCACCCGACGCCGCCGGTGTCTGGCCGGCCAGCGTGGCGCTGGAGGAGGTGGTCCCGGTGCCGTTGTTGGTGGCGAAGTCCTCGGCCACGGGGTTGGGGAGGCCCGAGAACTCGCTCACGACCACGGTTCCGGCCGTGCCCGAGCTGTCACCGGGGGCGGAGATCGAGAAGGTCACGCTCTTGGTTCCCGAGCAGCCCGACAGGGCGAACCATCCCTGGTAGGGCGAGACGTCCGTGGGGGAGTGCTCGTACAGGCGCTGCCACCCCGCCGGCGTGGCCGTCACGAGGCCCGGGGCGCCGGTCTGCTGGCCGATGCTGACCGTGGCGATGAGGGTGTCCCCGGCGGTGCAGGTGGCGGGGAGCGTGGCGGTGACC
>JBEKVE010000037.1:0-19964 GCA_049514335.1 Acidimicrobiales bacterium | reverse complement strand
GCGCGTCGAATTGGTGCCGCAGTCGACGGCGGCGACGGGGCCGACGCGACGCTTCGGATCACCCATCGTTGTCACCGCCCAGGAGGAAGTCGGCCCGCCCCACCTCCACCTGCTCGGCCGTCCAGCGGCCCACCGGGTCGTCGCCACCCGCCAGGTACCAGGCCAGGTGGGCGTGGAGACACTTCACCCCCTGGCGCGTGCCGCCCACCCCGCCCGACGGGCGGGGCCCGCTGTGGCCGGGGGGCAGCGTGGCGTCGCGTTCGGCGGCGTGACGAGCATGGGCGTCGGCCACCGCCGCGGCGGGGACGGTGGCGGCGGCACGGCGCACGCCACCCGAGGCCTCGAGCCGGCTGACGGCCTCGCGCAGTTCGGCGTCCACCAACCAAAAGCGCGTGGGCATGGGCCGGCCGTCGCCGAGGAGGGGTTCGTTGCAGATCACGGCGGGGGTGCCGTCGCGGCGGCGGACGACGACGTCGTAGTGGCCCGACGGCTCGCGCCCGAGGAGGCGGGCCACCACGGCGCGGTCGGTCTCGTCGTCGGGGCCCGGAGGCCTGCTCAGTGCCAGAACTCCAGGCTACTGAGCACCCGTGACCAGTAGCCCGGCGGTGGCCCGCTCGGCACCGACACGGCCGAGTCGGCTCGCTCGGAGCCGGCACCGGACACGGTGTGCGACGACCCCTCGCCGCCGGCGGCGGCCGCCGGCGTGTCCACGCCCAACAGCGCCTGCGATCGGGCAGAGCCCGGCACCACCGGCGGGGCGTCGAGCGGGACATACCCCGAGGAGGTCGAGCTGGGATCGGACGAACCCGGCGGCGGCAGGATGTCGTAGGCGCGCGATCCGGTGGTGACGAAGCCGTAGTCGTGTCGGGCCAGTGACTCGATGGTGCTCGCGTCCTTCAGGGCGTTCGCCTGGGCCGAGAGCTCCCGGTTGGCGGCCTGCATCGACGACAGCTGGCTGGCGGTGCCGGCGATGGCGGCGCGTTGCGACAGCACCTCGGAGAAGGGGAAGCTCGTCAGGATGACGATGGCGGCGAACGCCACCGCGGCGCCGAGCAACGCCCGCACGCGCCGCTGCCTGGTCGGCAGGCGCGACCACGCCCGCGCCCACAGCGCCCGACCCATGGCCCGGGGGGTCAGGAGGGCGCGGCGCCACCGGCGCCGTGCCCGCTTCGCGGCGTGGCGCGGGTGTCGGCTCAACCCGTACCCGTGCGGCGCGCCGAGGACAGCGCGCCGCGGCCGGGGAAGGCGGCCGACTCACCGAGCTCCTCCTCGATGCGCAGCAGTTGGTTGTACTTCGCCACCCGGTCGGCGCGCGCCGGCGCGCCCGTCTTTATCTGCCCGCACCCTGTCGCCACCGCCAGGTCGGCGATGGTGGTGTCCTCGGTCTCGCCCGACCGGTGCGACACGACGCAGGTGTAGGCGGCGCGCCGGGCCAAGTCCATGGTGTCGAGGGTCTCGCTCAGGGTGCCGATCTGGTTGACCTTGATGAGGATGGAGTCGGCCACCCCCAGTTCGATGCCCTGTTGCAGGCGCGCCTGATTGGTGACGAAGATGTCGTCCCCCACGATCTGCACCTTGCCCCGCACCGCCCGCGTGAGCGAGGCCCACCCGTCCCAGTCGTCCTCGGCCATGCCGTCCTCGAGCGACACGATGGGGTAGCGGTCGCACAGCTCCATCCAGTAGGCCACGAGCTCGTCGGGCGACAGCTGGCGGCCCTCACCTTTCAGGTCGTACATGCCGTCTTTGAAGAATTCGCTCGACGCCGGGTCGAGGGCGATCGCCACCTCGTCGCCCGGGACGCGCCCCGCCGCCTCGATCGCCTCGACCAGGATGGCGATGGCTTCCTCGTTCGACGCCAGGTTGGGGGCGAAGCCCCCCTCGTCACCCACCGTCGTGGACAGGCCCCGCGTCTTCAGGACCTTGGCCAGCGCGTGGTACGTCTCGACCCCCCATCGCAACCCCTCGGAGAACGAGGCGGCGCCGACGGGCATGATCATGAACTCCTGGAAGTCGATGGAGTTGTCGGCGTGGACCCCTCCGTTGACGACGTTCATCATGGGCACGGGGAGCACATGGGCGTTGGCCCCGCCGATGGAGCGGTACAGGGGCAGTCCGCAGTCGTTGGCGGCCGCCCGGGCGAGCGCCAACGACACCGCCACCACGGCATTGGCTCCCAGACGCCCCTTGGTGGGGGTGCCGTCCAGGTCGACCAGGGCGAAGTCCGCGCCGCGCTGGTCAGAGGCGTCGAATCCGGCCAGGCACTCGGCGATCTCGCCGTTCACGTGCTCGACGGCGCCGAGGACCCCCTTGCCGCCGAAGCGGTCCCCTCCGTCACGCCACTCCGTGGCCTCGTGCACCCCGGTGGAGGCGCCCGAGGGCGCGATGGCCCGCCCTGCGGCCCCGCTGTCCAGGGACACCTCGACCTCGACGGTGGGATTGCCCCGGGAGTCGAGGACTTCCCGGGCGGTGATGTGCTCGATCGCGCTCATGACGAATGATGCCCCTGTGGTAGGTGTTGATGAAGTTACTCGCTGACCGCTGACGGCTGGCGGAACGACGGGTGCGGCCTCAGGGAGCGGTGGGACGCCCCTCGGCCGCCTGCAGGTCCCGACGGAAGGCGCCGGCCCGGCTGCGCAACGCCGACTCGGGGTCCACCCCCAGGCGTCTCGCCAGGTCGGCCAGGGCGAACAACAGCTCCCCCACCGCTGCCTCCGTGGCCGGTTCGGCTTCGAGGGTCTCGCCCGACGAGTCGGGGCCGGCATCGCCGCCGGCGCCCGCCAGAGCGGCGAGGCCGGCCGCCACCTGGCGACGGCGCTCGTCGGCGGTCCCCGTTCCCATGCCGAGTGACTGGGCCTTGCGCTGCAGCTTCGACGCCAGGGCGAGGGCGGGGAGAGCGGAGGGGATGCCGTCGGTGACGCTCGCTCGGCCCTTCTCGTCTCTCTTCAGGACCTCCCACCGGGCGGCGACGTCCTCGGGCGTGTGGGCGGTGGCGTCGCCGAAGACGTGGGGGTGGCGCCGCACCAGCTTGTCGTGCAGCGTGCGGGCCACGTCGGCCAGCGTGAACCATCCCTCCTCGGAGGCCAGGCGGGCGTGGAAGTAGACCTGGAACAGCAGGTCCCCCAGCTCCTCCTCGAGGTGGGCCACGACGTCGGGGGGCACGTCGGGCTCGGCCCGGACCACCGCCTCGATGGCGTCGAGCGCCTCGTAGGCCTCCTCGAGGAGGTGCCGGGACAGCGAGCCGTGGGTCTGCTGGCGGTCCCAGGGGCACTGTGCCCGCAGGGTGCGCACGAGCTCCTCTATGCCGACGAGCTCGGACCCCACCGGCGCGGCCAGGTGCGGTATCCACAGCGATGTGAGGTGGTCGGGTTCGAGGCTGCGGTCAAGGTCCTCCCACGCCACGTCGAGCACCGCTTCGTCGTCCAGGCCCAGGTGGTGCAGCAGCACGGCCCGGCGGGCACCGCCGTCACCGGCCACGTCGTCACCGGCCACGTCGTCGACGGCCAGCTTGATCTCCGACAAAAGCGCCCGTCGGTGGCACTGGGCCACGAGCAGCGGGCCGCGCTCACCCGCCGCCTGGGTGGCGAAGTCGCCGGCGTCGACGAGGCGGACCCCGGCGTCGACAGGATCGACGCCCAGGCGGGCCCACACCAGATCGAGGAACGACGGTGCGGACAGGACCTCCACCGTCACCCGCTCGTCGGCGCGCAGCAGGGCCACGGTGCGCTCCGCCACGAGGGGCGACCCGGGAACGACGTAGGCCACGAAGGGGTCGCCACCTCCGGCCCGCTCTGCCGCGGCGGCCACGACGGCCTCGACGATGGCGGTGTACACGTCGCCGAAGGTCCCACCTTGCTCGTAGAGGTGGTCGAGGAACGTCACCGGACCGGGGGCCGCGCCGGCCACGAACGCGGCGGAGGGATGCCGCGCCGTGCGCAACAGGCACCGGGCCGCCCGGCGCACGGCGTCGAGCGTGTGGGCGGGCACCATGTCGGGCCCCGCCGGACCCATGCCGGCCACGACCACGCGGGGACGGCCCGTGGGCATCACCGGGTAAGGCGCACGGCCGCCGTCAGCTGCCCGGCACGACCAGGGAGGACGAGCCCGAGGCGGACTGGCCGGCGGCGGGGTTGAGCACGAAGGCCGCAGGAGGTGCGGGGGGAGGCACCACGCCGGTGCGGACGCTCCAGGTGCCGTAGCGGGGGTCGAGGTGCACGTGGATCTGGCGCGACAGCCTTGTCAGCACCGTCGTCAGCGCCGTCTGGCCCTGCTGGAGCAACTGGAGGCGGATGCCGCCCTCCACCGTGGCGAACGGCGCCACCTGGCGCTGGCGCATCCCCACCACGATCCACAGCGTGGAGCTCTGCCCCGTCTGGGGGTCGCTGACCGGCACCGCCTGGGGAGGGGCGACCCCGCCCAGGGGGAGCACGGCGAGGGTGGCGGCCACCCCCTCGCCCAGCTGGCTGGCGATGGTGGAGGGGAACACGCACGGCTCCTGGCCGCCCGTGGGCCCGTTGGGGTCGACGCCCGCTCCCTGGTCGGCGGTGGCGAAGCTCTCGCCCGCGGCGATCTGGTCGTGGATGGTCTGGGCCGCGGCCTGGCTGGTGGCCACGATGAGGTTGACGCACTCCTCGGTCACGTCCAGCTGGTGCGTGTCGTAGTACGTGCGCAGGGCGGCGGGGGTCACGTCGATGTGGGCGGCGACCTCCTCCAGCCGCTCGTCGTCGGCCAGGAGTCGCGCCTGGGCGTCGAGGAACGCCTTGGGCAGGCGCTCCACGAGAGCGCTGCCGGTGAGACCGCACGGGGGCGTGGTCTGCGCCGCCGCCGCGGTGAGCTGGGACTCGAAGTCGCTGCGGGCGGCGGCGACGTCGGCCGCGCTCACGGTGGCGTGGTCCTCGGCCAGCCCGTGCTCCTCCACCACCTGGCGCACGAGACCGGTCAGCGTGAAGGCGGCGAACTGGGTCGTGACGGTGTCGTCGCCGCTCCCGGCCACGGCGGGAACCGACGACCCGCTCTCACTGGCCAGGACCGACAATGCGCACTGCGCCACGGAGTCGTCGGCCACCGTGGACAGCTGGGCGTCGAGCTGGGCGCGGCTCACGGTCACGCCGTCGGCGCTCACGGCCGGGGGGGAGAGGTCGCAGGCCGAGGCGGCCAGGCTCAGCGCGCCCACGACCACCAGCAGGGCGAGTCGCTTCACGAGAGGAGGACTCTATCGGCGCGCCGCCGGCACCACGATTCGGGCGGCGGTGACCGGGCCCGGCGCCGTGGCACTCAGCCCGAGGACCGCGCCTCGGCGGCGACGACGGGGGTGGGGACGAGCTCTTCGAGCAGAGCCGTGAGGGCTTCCACCGGGCGCTCGTCGGGACCCAGGGGCACCGTGAGCTGGTGGCCTTCGTCCTTCACCACGGCGTCGGGCCGCAACCGGCGCAGCCGCACCCGGGCCGAGGCGGGCAGCTCGAGAGGCGCCACCCTGGCCACGAGACCCCGCCGGCCCGGTCCCCCGCGACCCTGCCCCGGTCGCGCCGGGGCGGCCGACACCTCGCGCACCCCGGTGCGCAGGCACAGAGCCCGCAGGCGCCCGACGGCCAGGAGCCCCTCGGCGGGAGGCGGGGGTGGCCCGAAGCGGTCGGTCCATTCCGCCCGGATGTCGTCCACCTCGGCGTCGGTGCTCACCGCGGCCAGGCGTCGGTAGGCCTCGAGTCGCACGTCCTCGCGCGCCACGTAGTCGGCGGGCAGATGCGCGTCGGAGGGGACGTCGATGGTCACCTCCACCGGCCGGCGCAGGGGCTCACCCTTGAGCTCGGCCACGGCTTCCGCCACGAGCTGGACGTAGAGGTCGTACCCGACGGCGGCGATGTGTCCCGACTGGTCACGGCCGAGGAGATTCCCCGCCCCCCGGATCTCGAGGTCCCGCATGGCGATCTTGAAACCGGCCCCGAGCTCGGTCTGCTCGCCGATGGTGCGCAGCCGCTCGTAGGCCGCTTCGCTCAGGACCTTGTCCGCCGGGTGCAGCAGGTACGCGTAGGCGCGCTGGCCAGCCCTGCCCACGCGCCCCCGCAGCTGGTGCAGCTGGCCCAGTCCCAGGCGGTCGGCTCGATCGACCACGAGCGTGTTGACGGCGGGGATGTCGATGCCGGACTCGATGATGGTGGTGCACACGAGCACGTCGTAGCGCTTCTCCCAGAAGTCGAGCACGACCTGCTCGAGGGTGCCCTCGTCCATCTGCCCGTGGGCCACGGCCACGCGTGCCTCGGGGACGAGCTCGCGCAGTCGGGCCGCCACCGCGTCGATGTTGTGCACCCAGTTGTGCACGAAGAACGCCTGCCCCTCGCGCAGCAGCTCGCGGCGCAACGCCTCCACCACCGCCGCCTCCTCGAACTCGCCCACGTAGGTGAGGATGGGCCGGCGCGCCGCCGGTGGGGTGTTGATGAGCGACAGGTCGCGGATGCCGGTGAGCGCCATCTCGAGGGTCCGGGGGATGGGGTTGGCGGTGAGCGTGAGCACGTCGACGCCACTCGCCATGTGCTTGATGGCCTCCTTGTGGCTGACGCCGAAGCGCTGCTCCTCGTCCACCACCAGCAGGCCGAGGTCCTTGAAGGTGACGTCCCCGGCCAGCATGCGATGCGTGCCGATCACCACGTCGACGCGGCCCGACGCCAGTCCCGCCACCACGTCGCGAGCCTGGGCGGGGGTGAGAAAGCGCGACAGCATCTCCACCCGCACCGGGAACCCGCCGTAGCGCTCGCCGAAGGTCTGGGCGTGCTGCTGGGCGAGCAGCGTGGTGGGGACGAGCACGGCCGCCTGCTTGCCGTCCTGGACCGCCTTGAACACGGCCCGCACCGCCACCTCGGTCTTGCCGAACCCCACGTCCCCGCACACCAGGCGGTCCATGGGGATGTCCGCCTCCATGTCGTGCTTGGTCTCCTCCACGGCGCGCAGCTGGTCGAGGGTCTCGGTGAAGGAGAAGGACCCTTCGAGCTCGCGCTGCCACGGGGTGTCGGGGCCGAAGGCATGTCCCTTCATGTGCAGCCGCTGCCGATACAGCTCCACCAGCTCGACGGCGATGTCGTGCACCGCGGCGCGCGCCTTGGCCCGCGTCCGCTGCCATTCCGAGCCGCCCAGGCGGTTGAGCGTCGGCGACTCGCCGCCGCTGTAGGGCGTGAGCGCCTCGATCTGGTCCGAGGGCAGGTAGAGCTTGTCGGCGCCTCGGTACTCGAGCAGCAGGTAATCGCGCGACGCGCCGTTGACGGTGCGCGTCACCATGCCGGCGTAGCGGGCCACGCCGTGCTGGCGGTGCACCACGTAGTCGCCGGGGGCGAGATCGTCGAAGAAGCCGTCTGTGGGGCGGGCCCGGGCGCGCGCCGGGCGGTGCGCCCGGCGCCGGCCGGTCATGTCCGCCTCGGCCAGCACGGCCACCTTGGCGGCGGGGACCACGAAGCCGCGCTCGAGCGGGGCCACCACCACCCGGATGCCGGGCCGGGCCAGGTCGGGGGAGGCCACGTCGACGACGTGGACGGCCATACCCTCCTCGGTCAGCACCGAGGCCAGGCGGGCGGCGGAGCCCGCGCTCTCGGCGCACACCGTCACGCAGTAGCCGGCCCCCACCAGCTGCGACAGCCGGGCCGCCAAGAGCGCCCGGTCGCCGTGGACGGGCTCGAACCCCTGCGCCGTCACCGCCGGGGTCCCGGGGGAATCGGCGACGTGCACGATCGACAGCACGGGGGCCCCACAGCGCTCGAGGAGCCGGTCGTAGCGCACGTGCAGCCGGGGGAACCGGTCCGACGGCGCCTCATCGGTCCCGGCGTCGTCGCGCCGCACCACGTCCCAGGTCACGGCGAGCGCCCCGGCCAGCGCCGCCTCTTCGTCATTGAGCTCGGCGGCGCGGTCCCGCACGCGGCGGGGATCGACGAGGACCACGAGGCCACCCGGCCCGACCAGGTCGGCCAGCACCCGCTCGTCGTCCACCAGCCACGGCAGCCACGACTCCATGCCGTCGAAGAGCTGGCCCTCGGCCAGGCGCTCCCACTGCGCCCTCCCCCAGGGCTCGGTCCCCACCAGCGCCGCCGCCCGGGCACGCACCGCGGCGGTGGGCAGCACCTCGCGACACCCGAACACCTCGACCTCCTCGAGGGCGTCGAGCGAGCGCTGGTCGCCTGGGTCGAACTCGGTCAGGCGGTCCACCTCGTCGCCCCACAGGTCGATGCGGACGGGCAGCTCGGCGGTGGAGGGATAGACGTCGACGATCCCGCCCCGCACCGCCAGCTCGCCGCGGTGCTCGACCTGGTACTCGCGCCGGTACCCGAGCGCCACCAGGCGCTCCACCAGGTCGTGCTGATCCAGTCGGTCCCCGGGTGCCACCCGCACCGGCGTGGCCGCCTCCTCGAAGGGTCCCAGGCGCTGGAGCAGGGCGCGCACCGGCGCCACCACGACGTCGGGTGCGGTGGCGGGGTCCTGCATCCGCCACAGGACCTCCAGGCGCGCCCCCATGGTGGAGGACTCGGGGCTCACCCGCTCGAAGGGCAGCGTGTCCCAGGCGGGGAACAGCGTCACGGCGTCGGGCCCGACGAAGACCCCCATGTCGTTGGCCAGGCGCTCGGCGTCGCGGACCGTGGGGGTGACAACCAGCATGGGCCGGCGCCCGCCCAGGCTGCGCAGCCCGCTCAGCACGAAGGCGGCGGCGGCGTCGGGCACGGCGAGCACGCCCGCCCCGACGGCGGCGGCGTCGGGCACGGCGGGCTCAGCCAGCAGCAGCGGGGGCAGCGAGCGCAGGCTCACCGTCTCAGGGTAGCGACGCGTCGGCCGTCGTCCCGCCGTTCGACGAAGGCACCTACGAGGGGGCCGGGTCGGTGTTGAAGCGCTGCATGGCGGTGTCGATCCCCTCGGTGGCGATGACCTCCACGGCGTCGGCCGCCACCTCCAGGGCCACGTCCAGCGCCTCGCGCTCGGCCCGGGCGGGCCGGTGCAGCACGTAGTCCGCACCGGGCTGGCGCCCGGGGGGCTTGCCGATGCCGATGCGCACCCGCACGTAGCCGGGGTCGTGGAGATGGGCGTGCAGCGACTTGAGCCCGTTGTTGCCCGCCGTCCCCCCGCCCACCTTGAGCTTGACGCGCCCCGTGGGCAGGTCGAGCTCGTCGTGCACCACCACCAGCTGTTCGAGACCGGGGACCCGGTACCGCCGGATGAGGGCCGCCACGGCCAGACCGGATTCGTTCATGTAGGTCTGGGGGACGGCCAGCGCCATCAGCTTCCCGTCGACGCGCACCGACGCCACGAGCGCCCGGGTGCCTTTCTCCGGTCGCAGGCGCTCGCCCCGGCGCGACGCCAGCAGCTCCACGGTCTCGGCTCCGAGGTTGTGGCGGGTGCGGCTGAACTCGGCGCCGGGGTTGCCCAGCCCCACCACCAGCAGGTCGGCGGCCGCCCCCCTGCCCGAGGTGGGCAGCAGTCGGCGGATGACTCAGCTCTCCGCGCTGGACTCGTCGCGCCCCTCGGCCGCGGACCCGCTCTCGGCCCCGGCCGCCTCGCCCTCGGCCGCCTCGCCCTCGGCCGCCTCGCCCTCGACCGCCTGGACCCGCGGCGGTTGGCCGGCGGCCACGATGGCCTCGGGGTCGACGTCGGTGGTGACGTCGGCGGGCAGGGCGATGTCCGACACCCGCACGGCCGACCCGATGACGAGGTGGCTGATGTCGACCTCGAGCGACGAGGGGATGTCGGCGGGACGGGCCTTGATGGTGAGGGCGAACATCTGCTGCTCGAGCACGCCGTCGGCCCGGTGCAGCTCGACGGCTTCCCCGGTGAGGGTGATGGAGACTTCCGCCGATACCTCGCGGTTGGGGTCGACGACCTGGAAGTCGACGTGGGTGACAGTGCCGCGCACCGGGTGGCGCTGCAGCTCGCGGGCCATGGTCAAAAAGCGCTGACCGTCGACCCGCAGCGTCACCACGGCGTTGAGCCCGGCGTCGGTGCTGAGCACGGCCCGCAGGTCGCGGGCCGACACCGACAGGGCGATGGGGTCGACCCCCGGGCCGTAGACAACGCCGGGGATGCGCCCGTCGTGGCGCATGCGCCGCGCCGCGCTGCTGCCGGTGGGGCGGCCGGCGTCGGCCACCAGTGTCAATTCGGCCATGGAACGTGCTCCTCGGGTGTCCGCCGGGCGGGCCCTGCCCACAGGCGGGATGTGTCGACCGGGCGTCACAGCATAGAGGTCCCGGCGCCAGGAAGGAATTGCCCCCATCCGGGCCTGGTCCGTGGTCGATCGAACCCCCTGGGCCTGGGGCGCACGGCCACCGAGACGTCCGACGACGGGACCGCTCCGGCCCAGACCATCCAGGGGCTGTCCACCACGTTGGCGTACACCGTCACCGAGCAGCAGCGGACCCCGCTGGGCACGAACCGGTAGGCGATCGTCGACTGATCCGATGACCGGGGATCGCCGGCTAGGGCGAGCACCAACGGGGAACGTCGGTGGGGTCCGAGGGGATCACGATCGGGACGTGGGGGGCCTCGATCAGCCCCACCTCGCTCCCTGGACGGCCAACAGCATCCAGACGGCGACCGTCACCAACACGGGGACGATCGCCTTCACCCAACTGAGCTATCAGTTCGCCGTGACCTTCGACGCCAGCAAGGACACACCGGTGCTGACGCTCGCCGTGTGCCCGAACCAGTGGTCGGCGGGCACATGCAACGGGGGCAACGGCACCAACATCCCCGCTGTCGGCTCCTACGACGTGAACGGCACCACCGCCGAGACCTCGACCGTGGTCCCGCCCTGGGCGGCAGCGTCTACCCAGGCGACGAGCTCGGGGACGTTCCACCAATGGAAGCCGCTCGAGATGGCTTCGTCACGGTGAGCTCGCCCGCGCAGGTGCGGAGCCCGGTCAAGATGATCCACTGAGCGCGACCCGGTGGGGCGCTCTCAGGTGAGGTTGTCGCCGCCGAAGATCTCCGACACCGACTTGTCCCCGAAGGCGGCGTCGATGGTGTCGGCGATGAGCTTGGCCACCGACAGCACCGTGAGCTTGTCGATGCGCCGTTCCTCGGCGATGGGCAGGGTGTTGGTGACCACGACGCGGCTGACCGGCGACTTCTCCAGTCGCTCGAGGGCGGGGTCCGACAGCACCCCGTGCGTGGCCATGGCCGACACGTCGGCCGCCCCCTGCTCGAACAGCAGCTCGGCCGCGGCGCAGATGGTGCCGGCGGTGTCGATCATGTCGTCGATGAGCACGCAGTGCCGGCCCTCGACCTCACCCACCACGTCGAGCGCCTCGACCTGGTTGTGCGTGCCCCGGGGCCGGCGCTTGTGGACGAAGGCGAGGTCGGCGCCGAGGTGCTGGCTGAACCGCTCGGCCACCCGGACGCGGCCGGCGTCGGGGGCCACGATGACCAGATCGCTCGTCCCCAGCCGGCGGAGCTCCTCCACCAGCACGGGCGTGGCCGTCAGGTGGTCGAAGGGGACGTCGAAGAAGCCCTGGATCTGCCCGGAGTGCAGGTCCACGCTCATCACCCGGTCCGCTCCCGCCACCTGCAGGATGTCGGCGACGAGCTTGGCGGTGATGGGTTCGCGTCCCGTGGCCTTGCGGTCCTGGCGCGAGTAGCCGTAGTAGGGGCACACGGCGGTGATGCGCTTGGCCGACGCCCGCTTGGCGGCGTCGATCATGATGGCCTGCTCCATGATGGCGTCGTTCACCGGCCCCGAGTGGGTCTGCACGATGAATACGTCGCTGCCGCGCAGTGACCCGTCGTAGCGGCAGTGGATCTCGCCGTTGGCGAACTCACGGAGGTTGGCACCACCGAGCTCGAGCCCCAGATGCGCGGCGATCTCCTGGGCGAGGGCCGGGTGGGACCGTCCGGAGACGAGTTCGAGGTGCCGACGGGGGACCAACTCCATGCGTCCGCACGCTACCGCGCGCCGGGATCAGGCGCGGCGGGCGACAGGCGCAGGCGACGGACCGCAGGCCGGCCCGGCTTGGGGCTCCCGCCCGGCTGCCCATGCCCGCCTGGCGGCGGACGTCGGCGGCGCATGGGTAGAGTGCGCTGGGAGGATGTCCATGTTCTCGTCCCTGGTGGTAGGCACAGACGGATCGGAGACGGCGGGTGAGGCCGTGCGCGGCGCCACCCAGCTGGCGAAGCTGCTGTCGGCCACGTTGCACATCGTCACCGTGTACCGGCCCAAGGCGGTGCGGGGGGCCGGTGTGCCCGACGAGTACCTCGACGCCCTGGGGCCCGGGGGGACGGCCGACGCTCTGCTCGACGACCAGTGCGCGCGGGCCCGTTCCGCCGGGGTGCAGGTCGAGGGCCACGCCGAGACCGGCGACCCCTCGGAGGCCATCGTGCGGGTGGCCGAGCAGGTGCACGCCGATCTGATCGTGGTGGGCAACAAGGGAATGGCGGGCGTGCGACGCGTGCTCGGCAGTGTTCCCAACTCCGTCGCCCACCAGGCACCCTGCTCGGTGCTCATCCTGCAGACGACGTAGGTCCCGGCCACGGACCTGGCCCCGGCCTTCCCGGGACGGGCCGCGGCGTCAGTCGAGCGCCGGCGAGTCCGCTCCGAGGTGGGTGAAGGGGCCCACGACCTGGCCCTCGGCCACCGCCGCGCCGGGCCCGAGCACGGCGAAGGGACCGACCCGGGCGTCGTCTCCGACCTCGGCCCGGACCACGGTGCTCTTGGTGACCTTGGCCCCCCGGCCCACCACCGAGTCGACCAGGTGGCAGTCGGGCCCCACCTCGGCCCCGGCCCGCAGCGTGCACTCCCCCTGGATCACGACGCCGGGGAGGAGCACCACGTCCGGCTCGAGGTGCGCGCCGGCATCGACGTAGGTGTGCTCGGGGTCCCACATGGTGACGCCACGGCGCATCCAGCGCTCGTTGATCCGGTCGCGCAGCTCGGCGTCGGCGACCGCCAACTGGGCCCGGTCGTTGACCCCCGCCGCCTCCATGGGGTCGCCCACCACCAACGACTCCACCCGGTAGCCGGCGTCGTGCAGCACGGCGTAGATGCCCGTGAGCGAATGCTCGCCGGTGGGGTCCACCGGGCGCAGGCGCCGCAGGGCCGGTGCCAGCACCGTGTGGCGGAAGCAGTGGATGGCGGTGGCGACCTCGTCCACCAGCTCGTCGTCGCCTGCCACCTCGGCGTCCTCGACCACGCGCACCACGGTGTCGTCCTTGCCCCGCACCACGCGGTCGTAGCCGGTGGGATCGGGGAGCACGGCGGTGAGCAGGGTGGCCGCCGCGCCGGCCTTGCGGTGGTGGCGCACCAGCGCCGCCAGGGTGGGGGGTCGCACGAGGGGCGTGTCACCGGGCAGCACCACGACGTCACCGTCGGCGTCGTCGAGCCCGTCGGGCAGTGCGGTGAGCCCCACAGCCAGGGCGTCGCCCGTCCCCAGCTGGGCCGGCTGCTCGACGAAGTCGATGGCGAGCGAGCTCGGGGCGTGGTCGACGAGCGTCTTCGTCACCCATTCCCCGCGGTGACCGACGACCACCACCACCCTGTGCACGCGCAACTCGGCCAGCGCGTCGAGGACGTGGAGGATCATGGGTCGCCCGCACAACCGATGGAGGGGCTTCGGGCGCGCCGAGCGCATCCGCGTCCCCTCCCCGGCGGCGAGCACCACTGCGGAAAGCGGCCGCTGCTGCATGCGGTTTAGTCTGTCACCCCATGACGGGGGGGACAGCGCACGCCACCACCACCAGCGGCGCTGCCGACGCGCCGCCAGGAACGCCCTGCCCGGGCCCATGGTTGTCCTGACCTCCTCCGTCGACCCGGCCTCAGACGTCTTCCGCCAGAACCGCCAGGCCATGGAGGCGGCGCTGGTCGAGGTGGAGGAGCAGCTGGCGGTGGCGAGGGGCGGCGGCGGCCCCCGCTACGTCGAACGGCACCGCACCCGGGGGAAGATGCTCGCCCACGAGCGCGTCGAGCTCCTGCTCGACCGGGACTCCCCGTTCCTCGAGATCGCCCCCCTGGCGGCATGGGGCACCGAGTACACGGTAGGGGCGAGCCTCGTCTCGGGCATCGGCGTGGTGAGCGGGGTCGAGTGCCTCGTCTCGGCCAACGACCCCACGGTGCGCGGCGGGGCCACCAATCCCTTCACCATGCGCAAGTCATCACGTCTGGCCGACATCGCGCTCGAGAACCGACTGCCCTCCATCAGCCTGGTGGAGTCCGGTGGTGCCGACCTGCCCACGCAGTCGGAGATCTTCATCCCCGGCGGACGCGGGTTTCGCGACCTGACGCAGCGCTCCGCCGCGGCGCTGCCCACCATCGCCCTCGTGTTCGGGAACTCGACGGCGGGGGGCGCGTACGTGCCGGGGATGAGCGACCACATCGTGATGATCGAGGGCAGGTCGAAGGTCTTCCTGGGCGGACCGCCCCTGGTGAAGATGGCAACGGGCGAGGAGTCCGACGACGAGGAGCTCGGCGGTGCCGAGATGCACGCCCGGGTGAGCGGCCTGGCCGATTACCTCGCCACCGACGAGACCGACGCCATCCGCATCGGCCGCGCCATCGTGTCCCGGCTCAACTGGCGCACGCACGGGCCCGGACCGACGCTCCCGGCCGACGACCCTCTCCACGATCCCGACGAGCTGCTGGGTGTGGCGTCGTCCGACCTGCGCGTGCCCTTCGACCCGCGCGAGGTCCTCGCCCGCGTGGTGGACGGCTCGCGCTTCGACGAGTTCAAGCCGCTGTACGGACCGAGCCTGGTGACGGGCTGGGCGTCGATCCACGGGTATCCCATCGGCGTCCTCGCCAACCACCGCGGCGTCCTGTTCAGCGAGGAGTCGAACAAGGCGACGCAGTTCATACAGCTCGCCAACCAGACCGACACCCCGCTGCTGTTCCTGCAGAACACCACGGGGTACATGGTGGGCAAGGAGTACGAGCAGCGGGGCATCATCAAGGACGGCGCCAAGATGATCAACGCCGTGTCCAACTCGCAGGTGCCGCACCTCACCGTCAACATCGGGGCCTCCTACGGGGCGGGCAACTACGGCATGTGCGGCCGCGCCTACAACCCCCGCTTCCTGTTCGCCTGGCCCAATGCCCGGTCGGCGGTCATGGGGCCGGCACAGCTCGCCGGTGTCCTCTCCATCGTGGCGCGCCAGGGGGCGGCGGCACGGGGCCAGGAATTCGACGAAGTGGCCGACGCCGAGATGCGGGCCATGGTCGAGGCGCAGATCGAGGCGGAGTCGCTTCCCCTGTTCCTCACCGGCCGGCTCTACGACGACGGCATCATCGACCCGCGTGACACCCGCCACGTGCTCGGCATGTGCCTGTCGGTGATCCACAACACCCCCATCAACGGCACGCGCGGCTACGGCGTGTTCCGGATGTGACGCCGTGATCCGCAAGCTCCTGGTGGCCAACCGGGGGGAGATCGCCCGGCGCGTGATGCGCAGCGCCCACGCGCTCGGCATCACCTGCGTGGCGGTGTGCTCGGACCCCGACGCCAACGAGCCGCACGTGCGCGAGGCCGACGAGTTCGTGCGGCTGCCAGGCGCCGCTGCGGCGCAGACCTACCTCGACGTCGAGGCCGTGGTGGAAGCGGCGCGCGCCAGCGGTGCCGATGCCGTGCACCCCGGGTACGGCTTTCTCTCCGAGCACGCCGGCTTCGCCCGGGCCTGTGGCGATGCGGGCCTCGTGTTCGTGGGGCCGCCCCCCGCCGTCATCGAGGCCATGGGGTCCAAGCTGGCGGCCAAGGCCACCATGGCCGCGGCCGGCGTGCCCGTCCTGCCGACGGTGGAGATCCCCGCCCTGGCCGTGGCGGGTGCCGAGGGTGGCGGGACCGGGACCGGTGGGACGCTCGACCCCGACCTCGAGCGCCGGGCCTCCGACCTCGGATGGCCGGTCCTGGTGAAGGCCTCGGCCGGCGGGGGCGGGCGGGGCATGCGGGTGGTGCAACGCCCGGAGGACCTGGCCGACGCCCTGTCGTCGGCGGCCCGCGAGGCGACCTCGGCCTTCGGCGACGGCACGGTGTTCCTCGAGCCCTACGTGGCCCGGCCCCGCCACGTGGAGGTGCAGATCCTGGGCGACACGCAGGGCACCGTGGTCCACCTGTTCGAGCGCGAGTGCTCCATCCAGCGCCGGCACCAGAAGATCGTGGAGGAGAGCCCGTCGCCGGCCGTGTCGCCGGCGCTACGGGCCGAGCTGGGCGCGGCCGCCGTCACCGCGGCACGCGCCATCGGATACGTGAACGCCGGCACCGTCGAATTCCTGCTCCTGTCCGACGGCGGTTTCGCCTTCCTGGAGGTGAACACCCGCCTCCAGGTGGAGCACCCCGTCACCGAGCTCGTCACCGGCCTCGACCTGGTGCGGCTGCAGCTCCTCGTGGCCGACGGCCTCCCGTTGCCGGCCGAGGTGCTGGGCGCGACCCTGTCGGGGCACGCCATCGAGGTGCGGCTCTACGCCGAGGACGCCACCCGGAACTGGCAACCGTCCGCCGGGCACCTCGAGCGGGTGCGGTTCCCCACCGCCGCCGGTGTGCGGGTCGACAGCGGCGTCGAGGACGGCTCGGAGGTGTCGCCGCACTACGACCCCATGCTGGCCAAGATCATCGCCCACGCGCCCACCCGGTCCGAGGCGGCCCGCACACTGGCCGGGGCGTTGGCCGGGGCGCAGGTGCACGGGGTGACGACCAACCGCGACCTGCTCGTGCGCATCCTGCGCCACCCCGAGTTCCTGGCCGGTGCCATCGACACGGGCTTTCTCACCCGCCACGACCCGGCCGTGCTGGGAGCGCCGTTGGCAGATGAAGAGGCCATCACCCTGCATGCCGTGGCCGCCGCCCTGGCCGCCCAGGCCGAACGACGACGCCGGGCCGGCGTGCTGGCGGCGATGCCCACGGGGTGGCGCAACAACCCGTCGCAGCCCCAGCACACCGCCTTCACCGTCGGCGAGCGCGTGGTCGAGGTGGCGTACCAGTTCGACCGCACGGCGCGCTGTCGCTTCGTGGCCGTCGACGGGACTGAGCGCCATGACATCGCCGTGCTGTCGTGCGCGCCGGATGCGGTTGTGCTGGAGGTGCGTGGCGTCGCCCGGCGCTACGACGTGGCCCGCGCCGCAGCTGTGACGTTCGTCGACGGCGTCGACGGCTCCTCGACGCTCGTCGAGTCCGAGCGCTTCCCGCTGCCGGGCGCGCAACTGGCCGAAGGGGCCCTCGTGGCGCCGCTGCCGGGAACCGTGGTGAAGGTCACTGTGGCGGTGGGCGACACGGTGGCGGCGGGCGACACGCTCGTGGCCATCGAGGCGATGAAGATGGAGCACGAGGTGCGCGCCCCGTCGGCGGGCCGGGTCACCGAGCTCCACGTGGCGGCGGGCGAACAGGTCGAGGCGGGCCGCCTCCTGGCGGTGGTGGACGGGTCCGCTCCGGCGCCGGCCGAGGACGCCTGATGGGGCTGGCGCAGCCGGCCGCGACGACAGGGCCCGACGCGGACGTGCTCCGCATCGCCAACTGCTCGGGATTCTTCGGCGACCGTCTGAGCGCGCCACGCGAGCTGCTCGAGGGCGGACCGGTCGACGTCCTCACCGGGGACTACCTGGCCGAGCTGACCATGCTCATCTTGTGGAAGTCCCGCCAGCGCGACCAGAGCCTCGGGTATGCGCGCACCTTCTACCGGCAGATGGAGGAGGTCCTCGGCACCTGCATGGACAAAGGCGTCAAGGTGGTGGCGAACGCCGGAGGGCTCAACCCCGCCGGCCTGGCCGATCGCCTGCGCGGCCTGGCCGCCACGCTCGGGCTCGACGTGGCGGTGGCCCACGTCGAGGGTGACGACATCCTCGACCGTCTGGGGGCGCTGCAGGCCGCCGGTGACACCTTGGCCCACCTCGACACCGGGCGCCCCCTGGCCGAGGCAGGGAGCGCGCCGGTGAGCGCCAACGCCTATCTCGGAGGATTCGGGATCGCCGACGCGTTGGCCGGTGGGGCCGACGTGGTGGTGACGGGTCGGGTCACCGACGCCTCGCTCGTGGTGGGTCCGGCGGCGTGGCGCTTCGGCTGGGGGCGCACCGACTGGGACCGCCTGGCGGGCGCGGTCGTCGTGGGCCACGTCATCGAGTGCGGGACGCAGACCACGGGAGGCAACTACGCCTTCTTCGGAGAGGTCCCCGGTCTCGAGGACCCCGGGTTCCCGGTAGCCGAGATGGCCGCCGACGGCTCCGCCGTCATCACCAAGCACCCCGGCACGGGCGGGCTGGTCTCGGTGGGGACGGTCACCGCCCAGCTCCTCTACGAGATCGGCGGTCCGCTCTACGCCAACCCCGACGTGGTGGCCGACTTCTCCACCATCCACGTCGAGCAGGTGGGCCCGGACCGCGTGCGGGTGTCGGGCGTGCGGGGCCGGCCCGCCCCCGAACAGCTCAAGGTGTCGGTGAACCTCCTCGGGGGATACAGAAACACCATGACGTTCGTCCTCACCGGGCTCGACATCGAGGAGAAGGCGGCCCTCGTGTCGCGCACCATGGAGCGCCGCACGGGCGGGGCGCGGTCCTTCGCCCATTACGACACCCGCCTGGTGCGCACCGACGTGCCCGACGCCCCCTCCAACGAGCAGGCAAGCGCCCAGCTGCGCATCACGGTCAAGGACCCCGACCCGGCCAAGGTGGGCCGGCGCTTCTCCGACGCCGCCACCGAGCTGGCGCTGGCGAGCTATCCCGGCTTCTACCTGACGGCGCCTCCGGGCGAGGGCACCGCCTACGGCGTGTTCTGGCCCACCCTGGTCCCCCGTGCCGTCGTCGACGAGGTGGTCGTCCACGGCGACGGACGACGGGTGACGATCCCTGCCCCCCCTGCGCCGTCCGACACGCCCGCCACGGGCGGGCTCGGCGGGGACGGCGCTGCCGGGTCTGGCACCGGACCCGACGCCGGTCGAGCCCTGGCGGCGTTCGGTGACACGGTGCGGCGCCCCCTCGGCGTCGTGGTGGGAGCCCGTTCGGGGGACAAGGGGGGCAACGCCAACGTGGGCCTGTGGACTCCTGACCGCGCCGCCTATCCCTGGCTGGCGGCCCTCTTGACGGTCGAGCGCCTGCGCCTGCTGCTCCCCGAGGCGTCGGACCTCGACATCGATCGCTTCGAGCTGCCCAACCTGGGTGCGCTCAACTTCGTGATCCACGGGCTGCTCGGAGAGGGTGTCGCCTCCTCCACCCGGCCCGATCCCCAGGCCAAGAGCCTGGGCGAGTACCTTCGCTCGCGCGTCGTGGACATCCCCGTGACGCTGCTCGACGAGGTGCCGGGTGCAGGCGTGGCGACCGGCAGACCCCGACCGGCGTCGACGACGTGAACCGCCGCGCTGCGACGCGGCCCGTCCCATACGAGGTGACCCATGGACTTCCGTGAGACCGATGAGCAACGGATGCTGCGCGAGGCGGTGCGCGGCATCGCGTCGAAGTACGGCCACGAGTACTTCACCGAGCGGGCCCGGGCGGGGGGGCGGGCGGACGAGCTGTGGAACGAGCTCGCCGCCGGCGGCTTCCTGGGCGTGAACGTCCCCGAGGAGTACGGCGGCGGCGGCATGGGGATCGCCGAGCTCGCCATCGTGCTCGAGGAGCTGGCCGCCAACGGCTGCCCGCTGCTGCTGCTCGTGGTGTCACCGGCGATCTGCGCCACCATCATCGCCCGGTTCGGCTCCGACCAGCAGAAGAGCACGTGGCTGCCGCGCTTCGGATCGGGCGAGCTCAAGATGGCCTTCGCCATCACCGAGCCCGACGCCGGATCGAACAGCCACAACATCGCCACCTCGGCACGACGCGACGGCGACGTCTACCGCTTGTCGGGGACCAAGTACTACATCTCGGGCGCCGATGAGTCCGAGGCGGTGCTGGTGGTGACGCGCACCGGTGTGGACGAGGACACCGGCCGCGCCCGCCTGTCTCTGTTCGTGGTCGACCTCGACAGCCCCGGCCTCGACCGTACGCTCATCCCCGTCGAGATCGTGGCGCCCGAGAAGCAGTTCACCCTGTTCTTCGACAACGTGGT